>JANMWQ010000573.1:0-4317 GCA_031394085.1 Rhizobacter sp.
CGACACCGCCGCGGCGCTGCTGCTCAAGGGCATCACGGCCGACTTCGTGCTGCGCGACCTCGGCCGCGTCGGGCCCGGCACGCGCGTGCTCGTGCACGCGGCCGCGGGCGGCGTGGGCCTGCTCGTGTGCGCGCGGGCGCGCCGGCTCGGTGCCGTCGTGCTCGGCACGGTGTCGAGCGACGAGAAGGCGCGTGTCGCGCGCGCCCACGGCTGCGAGCACGTGATCGTGACGCGCGACTACCGCTTCGCCGATGCGGTGCAGCGCGCCTGCGGCGGCGCCGATCTGGTGATCGACGGCCTGGGCGACGCGGCGCGCGACGAGAACCTCGCCGCACTCGCGCGCCGCGGCCACTGGGTCAGCCTGGGCCAGGCGACCGGCGCGCTGAAGCCGTTGCCGCCCGACGCGCTGGTCGCGAAATCGCTGACCTTTTCGCGCCCGGTGGTGTTCGACTATGTCGCCACGCCCGCGCAGCTCGTCGAGCGCGCGCAACGCGTTTGGAGCGCGCTCGCCGACGGCACGTTGACACTCCCACCAATCGAACGCTTCACGCTCGACGCTGCCGCGCAGGCCCACGTGCGTCTCGAATCGCGTGGCACGATCGGCGCCTTGATCCTGACCGCTTGACAACAAATTCGAAAGGAGCGACCGCCATGATCTTCGGCATGAATCACTTCACCGTGATCGCGGAGGACGAAACGAAAACGCTCGCGTTCTACGTCGACCTGCTCGGCCTGACGGTCGGCCACCGGCCCGACCTCGGCTTCGCGGGCGCGTGGCTGTACGCCGGCGGGCCGCAGGCGGTGCTGCACATGTACTTCGGCCGCCCACTGCCCGCGCAGCGCGCCGGCGTGATCGACCACATGGCCTTCAGCGCGCGCGACCTGCGTGCCGTGAAGGCGCGCTTCGATGCCAGCGGCACGAAGTACGACCTGCGCCAGCAGGTGGGCGCCGGCACGTGGCAGCTGTTCTGTCACGACCCGAACGGGGCAAAGGTGGAACTCGACTTCGACGCGTCGGAGACGCTTTAGGGCCGGGCTCAGCGCCCGTGGCCGAGCCAATCCGACAGCTGGTGCTCGCAGGTCTTGAAGACAACATAGGCTGCACAACTCAGCAGGCCCTGCAAGCCGGGTTCGACGAGTTGCTCGAGCGCCGTACAAAGGCACCTGCGGCGGCGAAGACTGTCCGTGACGATGAAAGATGTACCCGCGTGCCACGACCGATGCTCGCCACTCACGGAGCCACCATGGTCATCGACGACAACCCCGGCCTCACGGCGCGCTTCTGGACGCTGGGCGAACGCGCTGTCGGCGCGCTCGATCACATCAAGCCGCTGGCCCAACTGGGTGCGAGGGCGTACGTCGCGAGCGTCTTCTTCCGCGCGGGGCTGACCAAGCTGCACGACTGGGACACCACGCTCGCGCTGTTCAGCGACGAGTACCGCGTGCCCTTGCTGAACCCGGCGGTCGCGGCCTACCTCGCGACCGGTGCCGAACTCGGTCTGTCGGCGCTGCTGGTGCTGGGCCTGTTCGGGCGCTTCGCGGCGGCGGGGCTTTCGGTGCTCAACGTGGTGGCCGTCATCAGCCTGATGCAGGTGGCTGACGCCGCCCTGACCGGTCACGTTTTCTGGGGCTCCCTGCTCGGCTTCCTCGTGCTGTGGGGGTCGGGCGCGTTGTCGCTGGACCGCTGGATGATCCCGCGGCTGCGGCGGTGGGTGATCAGGGCCTGACGAGCAAGCCGTCCACGACCCACCCGCGCAGCGTGCCGGCGACGCACGCCGCGGCATCGTCGTCGGGCATCTCGGCGGCGGCGAGGGCACACAACTCGCCGAAGTCCCTGCCGGCAACGGCCGCTTGCAGCAGCCTTGCCGCGTTTGGGTCGAGCGCGCGCCAGCGTGGCGACAGCGCCTGGCGCCAGACCAGCACCTCATGAGCCAGCGCTTCGGGCGCCGGCAGTTCGGGGTCTTGGTCGCCCTGCAATGCGCGCCACACCGGGCCGATGTTCCAAGCCAGCGACAGGAGCTGCAGTCCTGGCGCGAACGCGAACACCAGATCAGGCCATTCGTCCGCCGGCACGCGCTCGATGTCTTGCGCGACGAGCGCCTGCGCGTCGGCCGCATCGAACGCGCCGCGCAGAGCCCACTCCAGTCGTGCAAGGTCAGTCAGCGCCGGATGCGGCACCAAGTCTTCGCGGGAGGCCATGAACTCGGGCAGGCGATCGCCGAACCAGCGGATCGACGGGTGACGCGACGGATGCGCGGCAATGTAGGCGCGCGCCAACGCGTCGAACGCGTCGTCGCCGAGCACGCGCGGAACTGCGCCGAAGTTGTCGCGCAGCGCCGCCGTCAAACGTGCGACGTAGGCCTGCTGGTAGACCTGCAGCAGACCCCTGACGCCAGGCGCATCGGCGCCGTCGACGATCGCGCGCTTGAACGCCCGCTGCTGCGCGATCAGCGACATGCGAGCGCCTCGGCCTGCACGCGTCGGGCCCGGTCGAGCTCGGCCAGGAGGTCGGCCAGCGGCGGGATGTGGTCGTCGCGCTCGATCATGGTCGGCACCGCGCCGTGCCGCGCGACGGTGTGCGCGTACAGCGCCCAGACCGCTTCGCACACCGGATGATCGTGCGTGTCCACGCAGTGCGTGCCATGGTCTTCATGGCCTGCCAGATGGATCTGGCGCACGCGCTCGCTCGGCAGCGCGTCGATGAACACGCGCGCATCGAAGCCGTGGTTGCGGCTGTTGACGTAGACGTTGTTGACATCCAGCAGCAGCTCGCAGTCGGCGCGCCGAATCAGCGCGCCGATGAACTCCCACTCACTCATCTCGTCGGCGGCGCAGGCCACGTAGCTCGACACGTTCTCGATCAGCAAGCGGCGGCCGAGAAAGTCCTGCACTTTCTGGATGCGCACCACGAGATGATCCAGCGCCGCCTCGGTGTGCGGCATGGGCAGCAGGTCGTGCAGGTTGTGGTGATCGACGCCGGTCCAGCAGAGGTGGTCCGAGATCCACGCGGGCTCGATGCGCGCGGCGAGTGCCTTCAGCGCGTGAAGGTGGTCGAGGTCGAGCGCATCGCTGCTGCCGATCGACAGCGACACGCCGTGCATCACCATCGGGTGATCACGGCGTATCGCATCGAGCCGGGCGAGCGGCTTGCCGCCCGGCACCATGTAGTTCTCGGAGATGACTTCGAGCCAGTCGACCGCGGGCTTGGCCTCGCCCAGGAAGTCCGCGTAGTGCTCGGTGCGCAGCCCGAGGCCGAAGCCCTGGATCATTTACTTGCCGACGGTGCCGCCTGCGGCCTTGCAGTCGGCTTCGCTCTTCTTGCCGACCCAGCCCATGCCCTTGCAGCTGTTCTGGCCCTTGCAATCGTTCTTGGCGGTCTTGCAGTCGGCGGTGCCCTTGCAGCTGTTGACACCCACGCAGTGCACGGTCATCTCGTCGGCGGCTTGCACCGAGGTGGAAAGGGTCGCGCCGATCGAGAACAGTGCGGCGGCAGCGGTGGCAATGGCAAGGCCAGACTTCAGGGTCTTTTGCATGATGTGTTTCCTTCAGGTGTTGGAGATGAGTGTCGAAGCGAAAAGCGCGTCCGTGAGGAGCGCTCACGTTTGTCACGACGGCGTGGCCCTTCTTACGGCGCCCAACCGACGAAGTGAGCTCGATGCCCACATTGCGGGTATTCCCCAAGCCGCTCAACTTGCATGCGACCGCGTCTCGCCATACTATTTACCGACCGGGCGGTCGAATATGTTTTTCGCTGTACTCGACCATCGCCCGGCCGCACTGCGCCGCGCACCCATCGCTCCACACGCCGACGAAGGTTTCCATGGCCGACCTCTCCCCGCAGCAAACCGCCGAGCACGTGCGTGATGGCATGTTCGCGAACGACCGCGCGTCGAAGGCGCTCGGCATGCACATCGTCGAGGTCTCGCCCGGCGGCACGACGCTCGCGATGACGGTGCGCGACGACATGCTCAACGGCCACGACATCTGCCACGGCGGCCTGATCGCGACGCTCGCCGATTCGGCCTTCGCGTTCGCGTGCAACTCGCACGGCGAGCTCACGGTGGCCTCCGGCTTCGGCATCGACTTCATCGCGCCGGGCCGGCTCGGCGACGTGCTGACCGCGCGCTGCCACGAGGTCGCGAAGGCCGGCCGCACCGGCGTCTACGACACCGAGGTCACGAACCAGCGTGGCGAGCGCGTGGCGGTGTTCCGCGGGCGCTCGCACACGGTCAAGGGCAAGCCGGCTGTGCCCGGCAAGAGCGCCGGCTGAAGCGGGCAGGAGACAAGCGATGCCCGTGAAAAGCCCGGCCCCCGGCG
>JANMWQ010000580.1:0-2780 GCA_031394085.1 Rhizobacter sp.
TCGCCCTCGCCCACCTCGAACGTCACGCCTTTGACGGCCTGGATGCCGCCGTAGGCGACCTTCAAGCCCGTGACCTTGAGCATCGTTGTTGCCATCTAATTTCCCCGTTCGTCCTGAGCCTGTCGAAGGAAGCCTGTCGAAGGATTTCTCCGTTCGTCCTGAGCCTGTCGAAGGATTGTCCTGAGCCTGTCGAAGGAAGGACGGATCAGTGGTTCTTGTGATCGGCGCCGAGGTAGGCCTCGATCACCTTCTCGTTCTTCTGCACCTCGCCGGCCGTGCCTTCGGCGATCTGCTTGCCGTAGTCGAGCACGGTCAGGCGGTCGCACAGCCCCATCACGAGCTTCACGTCGTGCTCGATCAGCAGAATGGTGCGGCCGTCGCGCCGGATCTGGTCGATCAACTCGCGCAGCACGATTTTCTCGCTCGCGTTCATGCCAGCTGCGGGCTCGTCGAGCGCGATCAGCTTCGGGTCGGTCGCGAGGGCGCGCGCGATCTCGAGACGCCGCTGGTCGCCGTAGCTCAAGGTGCGCGCCTTGTACTGCGCAAAACGGCCGATGCCGACGTAGTCGAGGAGTTCCTGCGCGCTCTTGGCGATCGCGGCTTCCTCGGCCTTGAAGCTCGCAGTGCGAAACACCGCGCCGACCAGCCCCGAGCTCGTGCGCACATGGCGGCCGACCATCACGTTTTCGAGTGCCGTCATCTCGGCAAACAGGCGGATGTTTTGAAAGGTGCGCGCGATGCCGGCCTTCGCGACCTCGTGCACCGCCGTCGGCTTGTACGGCTTGCCGCCGAGCTCGAAGCTGCCCGAATCAGGCGCATACAAACCCGTCAGCACGTTGAAGAAGGTCGTCTTGCCGGCGCCGTTCGGGCCGATCAGGCCGTAGACCTGGCCTTTCGTGATCGTGATGCCGACGTCCGAGAGCGCCTGCAAGCCGCCAAAGCGCTTGGAGACGCCGCTGACTTTTAGAATTGTTTCAGTCATGTCGTGGTCCTGCTGAAGCGCCGCTCAGCGCGCGCCGGGATCGATCGAGGTGACCGTCGGCGGAATCTGTTCACCCGGGGTCAAGTGCACGTGCGGGTTCACCGGCAACGTGTCGGGGGTTTCATCCTTGCCGTGTTCGGGCGACGGCCACAGGCCGCGCGGGCGCATCAGCATGATGCCGATCATCGCCAGCGCGATCAGCAGCTGGCGCAGGATCGAGGCATCTAGCCTGCCGCCGGACATTTGCTGCAGCGGCCCGGCCACGTAGCGCAACACCTCGGGCAGCGCCGACAACAACAGCGCCCCGACGATCACGCCGGGCAGGTGGCCGATACCGCCGAGCACGACCATCGCGACGATCATCACCGACTCCTGCAGCGAGAACGACTCGGGCGAAATGAAGCCCTGGAAGCTCGCGAACATCGCACCCGAGACACCGCCGAAGGTGGCACCCATGCCGAACGCGAGCAGCTTCAGGTTGCGGGTGTTGATGCCCATCGCCTTGGCCGCCACCTCGTCCTCGCGGATCGCCATCCAGGCGCGGCCGATGCGGCTGCGCTCGAGCCGATGGCAAACGATGATGCCGATCAGCACCAACGCGAGAAACAGGTAGTAGTAGTTGGTGACCTTGGGAAAGTCCATGCCGAACAGCGTCTGCGTCTTGCCGAAGTGGATGCCGAACATCGAGATGTCGTCGATGCCGGCGATGCCCTTCGGGCCGTTCGTGATGTTGACCGGCGCGTCGAGGTTGTTCATGAACACGCGCACGATCTCACCGAAGCCGAGCGTCACGATCGCGAGGTAGTCGCCTCTGAGTTTCAACGTCGGCGCGCCGAGCAGCACGCCGGCCGCACCGGCCAGCACCGCACCGAGCGGAATGATCACCCACCACGGCGTGTGCAGCCCACCCGGAAACATCGCCGCGATCGCCGGGAAAGTGTCGGTCAGGTGCGGCGATGCGAGCAGGCCGAACATGTAGGCGCCGACCGCGTAGAACGCGACGTAGCCCAGATCGAGCAGGCCCGCGAAGCCGACCACGATGTTCAGGCCGAGTGCCAGCAGCACGTAGAGCAACGCGATGTCGATGATGCGAACCCAGGCGTTGCCGGCCTGCTGCGCGAGCAGCGGCAGGATCAACAGGCCGATCGCGACGACCGCGTACTTGAGGAGGTTGTTCTTCTGCATGGTGCGCCCTCTTTCAATCGTGGACCGTTCAGGCCCGGTCCGCGACACGCTCGCCGAGCAGGCCCTGCGGGCGCAGCGTCAGCACGAGGATGAGCACGATGAACGCGAAAATATCCTGGTAGTTGCTGCCGAGTACGCCACCGGTGATGGCGCCGATGTAGCCGGCACCGAGCGACTCGATCAGGCCCAGCAGCACACCGCCGACCATCGCGCCGGGCAGGTTGCCGATGCCGCCGAACACCGCCGCCGTGAACGCCTTCAAGCCCGGCAGAAAGCCCATCGTGTGCTGCACCGAGCCGTAGTTGGCCGCGTACATCACGCCGGCGAGCGCCGCGAGCGCGGCGCCGATGATGAAGGTGGCCGAGATCACGTGGTCGGGCCGCACGCCCATCAGCCCGGCAACGCGCGGGTTCTCGGCAGTGGCCCGCATCGCACGGCCGAGCTTGGTCTTGTTGACCAGGTACATCAGCCCGCTGAGCGTGACCGCCGTGACGACGAGGATCATGATCTGCACGTTGTTGATGACCGCACCGCCGATGTTATAAGGCTCGCTCGGCAGCAGGATCGGGTAGGACTTGTAGGTCGGCTCCCAGATGATCATCGCCAGCGTTTG
>JANMWQ010000174.1:0-3225 GCA_031394085.1 Rhizobacter sp.
AGCCGGTCGTAGGCCTCGACGACGGTGAACACGCTGACCGCATGGCTCGCGGCGAACGCGCGGATCGACGGCAGCTTCGCGCCCGGCCGCAGCGTCTGCTCGGCGATCAACCGGCGCAGGCCGTCCACGATCTGGCTGACCAGCGGCGTGGAAGCATCGGGGTGCAGCGTGAGCATAGCCTATTGTCCGGCACCGCATCGGTGCTTCCATGTACAGGGCGCGAGACCAGCACAGTGCACCGGCCCGCGTGGGGTTTTGTACATGGCGCGCGATGCGTCGCCTGCCTACAGTCGAGCATCCCCAATGAAGGAGCCCGCCGATGAAACGCGATGCCCACTTGACCAATGCCGCCCTGATGACCCGCCGCCACGCCGCCGTGGCGCGAGGCGTCGGCCAGGCGCACGAGATCTTCGTCGACCATGCCGTCAACGCCGAAGTGTGGGATGTCGAAGGCCGCCGCTACATCGACTTCGCCGGTGGCATCGCGGTGATGAACACCGGTCACACCCGGCCCGAGATCGTCGACGCGGTCAAGGCGCAGGTCGATCGCTTCAGTCACACCTGTTTTCAGGTGCTGGCCTATGAAAGTTATGTCGAGCTCGCCGAACGCCTGAATGCACTGGCGCCCGGCGCGTTTGCGAAGAAGAGCCTGTTCCTGAGCACCGGCGCCGAAGCGGTCGAGAACGCGGTGAAGATCGCGCGCTCGTTCACCGGCCGCGGCGGCGTGATCGCATTCACCGGCGGCTACCACGGCCGCACGCTGATGACGCTCGGCCTCACCGGCAAGGTCGCGCCCTACAAGACCGGCTTCGGCCCGTTCCCCGGGGAGGTGTTCCACGCGCTGTTCCCGAACGCGCTGCACGGCATCAGCGTGGCCGAGGCGCTGCATTCGGTCGAGCTGATCTTCAAGAACGACATCGAGCCCACGCGCGTGGCGGCCTTCATCGTCGAGCCGGTGCAGGGCGAGGGCGGCTTCTACGTCGCACCGCCCGAGTTCATCAGCGGCTTAAAAGCGCTGGCCGACAGACACGGCATCCTGCTGATCGCCGACGAAGTGCAGACCGGCGCGGGCCGCACCGGCACCTGGTTCGCGAGCGAGCAGTGGCCGGTCGCGCCCGACCTGATCACGACCGCAAAGTCGATGGCTGGCGGCTTTCCGCTCTCCGGCGTGGTTGGCCGCGCCGACGTGATGGATGCGCCCGGCCCCGGCGGCCTCGGCGGCACCTACGCCGGCAGCCCGGTCGCCTGCGCCGCGGCGCTCGCGGTGCTGCGCGTGTTCGAGAGCGACCGCCTGCTCGACCGCGCCAAGGCGATCGGCATGCGCCTGACCACCGGCCTGCAGGCGCTGGCCGGCGGCACGCCCGCGATCGTCGACGTGCGCGGTCTGGGCGCGATGGTCGCGATCGAGCTGTGCAAGCACGGCGACCTGAAGCAGCCCGATGCCGACCTGACCAAGCGCATCGTCGCCGAGGCGGCCCGGCGCGGGCTGATCCTGCTGTCGTGCGGCACCTCGGCCAATGTGATCCGCATCCTCGTGCCGCTCACCGCGGCCGATGCGCTGCTGGATGAAGGCATGGCGATCCTGGCCGAGAGCCTGGCCGCCTGCACCAGCGCCGCTGACTGACATCGACCGCGCCATGGCTCGAGCCGATCCCGTCGTCGCCGCGCCCGGCGCGCGGCCGCGCCAGGTGCCCGCCAGCACCGAGCCGCTGGTGCGCTTCGTCGGCGTGCAAAAAACCTACGACGGCGTGCAGCTCGTCGTGCGCCAGCTCGACCTCGACATTCGCCGCGGCGAGTTCCTGACGCTGCTCGGGCCATCGGGCTCGGGCAAGACGACGACGCTGATGATGCTGGCCGGCTTCGAGTCGCCGACCGCCGGAGAGGTGCTGCTCGACGGCAAGCCGATCACCCGCACGCCGCCGCACAAGCGCAACTTCGGCATGGTGTTTCAGAACTACGCGCTGTTCCCGCACCTCACGGTCGCCGAGAACGTGGCGTATCCGCTGACGGTGCGCAAGGTGGGCAAGGACCAGCAAGCCACGCGCGTCGCCAGGGCGCTCGAGATGGTGCAGTTGCGCGGCATGACCGGGCGCTACCCGGCGCAGCTCTCGGGCGGCCAGCAGCAGCGTGTGGCGCTCGCCCGCGCGCTCGTGTTCGAGCCGCAGCTGGTGCTGATGGACGAGCCGCTCGGCGCGCTCGACAAGCAGCTGCGCGAGCACATGCAGATCGAGCTCAAGGAGCTGCACCGACAGCTCGGCGTGACCTTCGTCTATGTCACGCACGACCAGAGCGAGGCGCTGACGATGTCGGACCGCGTCGCGGTCTTCAACGACGGCGCGATCCAGCAGATCGATGTCGTCGACCGCATGTACGAGACACCGGCCAACCGCTTCGTCGCCGGCTTCATCGGCGACAGCACGATGCTCAACGGCACGGTGCGGGCTTCCGATGAAGAGCGCTGCGGCATCGTGCTGACCGACGGCCGCGTGCTGACCGGCGTCAACGTCAACGGCGCGGCGGTGGGTGCGGCGGTGCAGGCCGGCATTCGCCCCGAACGCATCGTGCTGCACGCGCAGGCGCCCGGCGATCGCAGCAACGTGCTGCAGGCGCGCGTGGCCAGCGTGATCTATTTCGGCGACCACTTGCGGCTGCTGTGCAGCGTGGGTGAAGGCCAGGCCGACTCGACCGTGAAGCTGCCGTTGTCGGCGCCCGGCGTGCCGGCGGTCGGCGACCGCGTCTGGCTCGAGTTCCCGCCCGACCTGACAAGAATCTACGCCTGAGCTTTCGATTTCCCCACCCCTGCCTTGGAGCACGTCACACCATGAAAAAGAGCCTCTTGACCGCGGTCATCGTTGCCGGTTTTTCGTTGCCCGTGATGGCGCAGCAGATCACCGTCATCAACTTCGGTGGCGCGAACGCGAGCGCGCAGAAGAAGGCCTACTACGATCCGTTCGAGAAGACCGGCACCAAAGTCATCGCGGTCGAATACAACGGCGAGCAGGCCAAAATCAAGGCCATGGTCGAGACCAAGAAGGTGACCTGGGACGTGGTCGAGGTCGAGTCGCCCGACGTGGCGCGCGGCTGCGACGAAGGCCTGTTCGAGAAGATCGACTATTCGAAGATCGGCGGCAAGGCCGACTTTCTGCCCGCCGCCGTGACCGAGTGCGGCGTCGGCATCTTCGTGTGGTCCACCGTGATGGCCTACAACGCCGACAAGCTCAAAGA
>JANMWQ010000659.1:0-1624 GCA_031394085.1 Rhizobacter sp.
CCACGAGTTGGTTTCGCGCTTCACGACCGCCAGCGTCGAGATGCACTGCGGCGCGAACACGTACCAGGCCAGCAGCGAATACGCCGTCGCGAGCGACCAGCCTTTGGCGATCACCGGCGCAAGCGAGTTGGCCACTTCGCCGCCGGCCGCCGACATCGAATACACCGTGCCGAGCGCGCCCACCGCGACCTCGCGCGCGGCCAGCCCAGGCACCAGCGCGATCGAGATCTGCCAGTTGAAACCGATCGGCGCGAACACGTGCTGCAGCGCCTGGCCGAGCCAGCCGGCGACGCTGTATTGAATTGCCGGGCCGGTCGCGCCGTCAGGCGGCGCGGGGTAGCTCGAGAGGAACCACAGGATCACCATCAGCGCGAAGATGATGCCGCCGACGCGCGCCAGAAAGATGTGCGCGCGTTCGATCAAGCCGAGCACGAGGTTGCGCACGCCCGGCATGCGGTACGGCGGCAGCTCCAGCATCAGCGGCTGGTAGCGGCTCTTGATCCAGACGCGCTTGAAGACCCACGCCACGCCCATCGCCGAGACCACGCCGGCCACGTACAGCCCGAACAACGTGAGCCCGCGCAGGTTGAAGACGCCGATGCTGCGGTTCGGCACGAAGGCACCGATCAGCAGCGCGTAGACCGGCAGCCGCGCCGAACACGTCATCAGCGGCGCGATCATGATCGTGGCGAGCCGGTCTTTCCAGTTCGCGATCGTGCGCGTGGCCATGATCCCGGGGATCGCGCACGCGAAGCTCGAGAGCAACGGGATGAACGCGCGGCCCGAAAGCCCCACCTTGCCCATCAGGTTGTCGAGCAAAAACGCGGCGCGCGGCAGGTAGCCCGAGTCCTCCAGGATCAGGATGAAGAAAAACAAGATCAGGATCTGCGGCAAGAACACGATGACGCTGCCCAGGCCCGCGATCACGCCGTCGACCAGCAGCGAGCGCAGCGGGCCGTCGGCCATGTGGGCGGTGACCCACTCGCCGGCGCCGGCCATGCCGGCCTTGATCGCGTCCATCGGCACGTTGGCCCACGAGAACACGGCCTGGAAGATCAGGAACAACACGGCCGCCAAGATCACGAGGCCCCAGACCGGGTGCATCACGACGGCATCGAGCCGGTGGTGAAAGCGCTTGGCGTTCGCGAATTCGGTCGTGATGCCAGGCTCGACGATCGCGAGAATCCGGCGCACCTCGCGCTGCAACTCGGCCGGCGAACTCGGTGCGAACGTATTTGTGGTGACCGGTGCCGGCCGCGACGCGGCGAACTCGCGTTCCATCAGCGCGAGCAGCTGCGCGTGGCCGTCGTGCTTGACGGCTACGGTCTCGACCACCGGGCAACCGAGTTCGGCAGCGAGCTTCGCGACATCGATATTCAGACCCTGCGCGCGCGCCATGTCGGCCATGTTCAGCGCGACCATCATCGGCCGGCCGAGGCGCTTGAGTTCGAGCACCAGGCGCAGGTTCATGCGCAGGTTGGTCGCATCGACGACGGCGACGACCGCATCGGGCGCGTCTTCACCGCGGCGCCGGCCTTCGATCACGTCGAGCGTGACCTGCTCGTCGGGCGTGGCCGGCGTGAGGCTGTAGGCGCCGGGCAAGTCGATCACCGAGACGCTCTGG
>JANMWQ010000187.1:0-5261 GCA_031394085.1 Rhizobacter sp.
AGGCGCAGCGGGCCGCTCACCGGGTCTTTGCCGCGCTTGGCGATCTCCTTGATCGCCGCGGCCTGCTCGATCACCGACTGCGCCTGGCGCACGATCTCTTCGCCCAGCGGCGTCACGGTGACCTCGTTCGCACCGCGCTCGAAGATCTTCACGTCGAGTTCTTCTTCGAGCTTCTTGATCGACACGCTCAGCGTCGGCTGCGAGACGAAGCACGCCTCGGCCGCGCGGCCGAAATGGTGTTCGCGCGCCACGGCGACGATGTAGCGAAGTTCGGTCAGGGTCATGGTGCGATTCTCGCGGCACAAGAGGGCTGCGCCAAGCGTCGTTCAGGCCTTCAGGAAATCAGAGCGCGTGCCGAGCCAGCGCGCCACGTGGTCGACCGCGGTCTGCGGATGCCGGTCGAGCAGCACTGTTGCCGCGGCCCGCGCCTGGTGCACCAGCGCTTCGTCGAGCACCAGGTCGGCGAAGCGCAGCAGTGGCGCACCCGACTGGCGCGCGCCGAGAAACTCGCCGGGGCCACGGATGTCGAGATCGCGGCGCGCGATCTCGAAGCCGTCGCCCGTTTCCATCATCGCCTTCAAGCGTGCCTTCGCCGTGTCGGACAGCGGCGAGCCGTACATCAGCACACAGGCGCTCGCCGCCGTGCCGCGGCCGACACGCCCACGCAGCTGGTGCAGTTGCGACAGGCCGAAGCGCTCGGCATGCTCGATCACCATCAACGAGGCGTTCGGTACGTCGACGCCGACCTCGATCACCGTCGTCGCGACCAGCACCGCCATCTCGCCCGACGTGAACCGCGCCATCACCGCGGCCTTCTCCGCGCCCTTCATGCGGCCGTGCAACAGGCCGACCATTCGGCCGGGCAGCGCCTCGGTGAGATGCGCGTGGGTCTCGGTCGCGTTTTGCAGGTCGAGCGTTTCCGATTCCTCGATCAGCGGGCAGACCCAATACACCTGCTGGCCCTGCGCCGTCGCGTCGCGAATGCGCGCGATCACGGCTTCGCGTTTCGAGTCGGCGAACAGCTTCGTGACGACCGGCGTGCGGCCGGGCGGCAGCTCGTCGATCGTGCTGACGTCGAGGTCGGCAAACAGCGTCATCGCGAGCGTGCGCGGGATCGGCGTGGCGCTCATCATCAAGGTGTGCGGCTCGATTGACAGGGCACCGGCCACGCTGGCGCCATCAACATCGGAGCGCAGCTTCTCGCGCAGCGCCAAGCGTTGCTGCACCCCGAAGCGATGCTGCTCGTCGATGATCGCCAGGCCCAGCTTCGCGAACCGCACCTGCGCCTGGATCACCGCGTGCGTGCCGACGACCAGCATCGCCTCGCCCGACGCGACCTGTTCCAGCATCCTCGAACGCCCCTTGCCCTTGCGGCTGCCGGTGAGCCACGCAACCGTGATGCCGAGCGGCTCCAGCCAGCCGACCAGCTTGCGCAAGTGCTGCTCGGCGAGGATCTCGGTCGGCGCCATCAGCGCGCACTGCCAGCCATCGTGGATCGCGATCGCGGCGGCGAGCGCGGCGACCACGGTCTTGCCCGAGCCCACGTCACCCTGCAGCAGGCGGTGCATCGGCACGGCGCGCTGCAGGTCGCGTGCGATCTCCTCGACGACGCGGCGCTGCGCATCGGTCAGCGTGAACGGCAGCGCGGCGAGCAGCCGCTCTTGCAAGCCGCCGGCGCGCACGCCGAACGGCGGCGCGCGTTGCAGTTCGCGCTCGCGCTTGGCCTGCAACTGTGACAGTTGCTGCGCGAGCAGTTCCTCGAACTTCAAGCGTTGCCACGCTGGGTGGCTGCGGTCTTCGAGCGCGGCGATGCCGACGTTCGCCGCTGGATGATGGAGAAAGGCGAGCGCGTCGCGCAGGCTCAGCATGCCGCCCGGCACGACCTCGGTCGGCAGCAATTCCGACAGATCGGCGCGCGCCAGGTTCGCGTCGACCGCCTTGCGCAAGTACAGCTGCGGCAGCTGCGCGCTGGTCGGGTACACCGGCGTCAGCGCGCTCGCGAGCGGCGCGCCCTCGGCCACGACCTTGAACGTCGGATGCACCTTCTCGAGCCCGAAGAATCCGCCGCGCGCCTCGCCGCGCACGCGCACGCGCTGGCCGACCGCGAGCGCCTTCTGGTGCGACGGGTAGAAGTGCAGGAAGCGCAGCACCAGGTCGTCGTGGCCGTCGTGCAAACGCACGACCAGCATGCGCCGGCCGCGGATCTGCACCTCGCTGTCGCTGACGATGCCCTCGACCTGGCCGACGCTGCCGTCACGCAGGCGCGCGATCGGCACGAGCGTGGTCTCGTCTTCGTAGCGCATCGGCAGGTGCAGCGCGAAGTCGATCGGGCGCACCAGGCCGAGCTTCTCGAGCGCGCGCTGCGGGCCGGATTTCTCCTTGGCGGCGAGCGGGGCGGGTGCTGAAAGCACAAGAGAGGGCATGGGAGAATTCTGCCTCCACGAAGCCGCCTGCCGGCTTCATCCCGACATCTTGTTGGCACGGGCCGGTCCAGCCCTCGACCCATGACGCACGCCTCGCACGCCTACTCCCTGAGCGATTTCGACTTCGCGCTGCCTCCCGAACTGATCGCCCAACGGCCCGCCGCCGAGCGCAGTGGTTCGCGTTTGCTCGATGGCACCGGCGTTGCACCGGTCGACCGCGTGTTCCGCGAATTGCCCTCTTTGCTGCGCGCGGGCGACCTGCTGGTCTTCAACGACACGCGCGTGATCAGGGCGCGCTTGCTCGGCGCGAAGGCGAGCGGTGGCGCGGTCGAGGCGCTGGTCGAGCGCGTGCTGCCGAACCATGAAGTGCTGATGCACCTGCGCGCGAGCAAGTCGCCGAAGCCGGGCAGCGTGGTGCGCTTCGGAGGTGTCGACGGCTCGGGCGTCGATCGTGTCGATGGGTTCGATGCCGAGGTGCTGGGTCGCGCCGGGCCGCAACATTCACTGTTCCACCTGCGCTTTCCGTCGGACCCGTTCGCGCTGCTCGAAACGCACGGCCACGTGCCGCTGCCGCCCTACATCACGCACGCCGATACGGTGGAAGACGAACACCGCTACCAGACCGTGTTCGCGGCCAAGCCCGGTGCCGTGGCCGCGCCGACCGCCGCGCTGCATTTCGACGAAGCGCTGCTCGCCGAACTCGCGCAACGCGGCATCGCCAGCGCGAACGTCACGCTCCACGTCGGCGCCGGCACCTTCCAGCCGGTGCGCACCGAGAACCTGGCCGAGCACACGATGCACAGCGAGTGGTTCGATGTGCCGCAAGGCACCATCGACGCGATCGCGCGAACACGCGCTGCCGGCGGGCGCATCGTCGCGGTCGGCACGACCACGCTGCGCGCGCTCGAATCGGCCGCCGTCTCTGCGGGTGCCGGCGGCGCGTTGCAAGCCGGCAGCCGCGACACCGACATCTTCATCACGCCCGGCTTCACGTTCCGTGTCGTCGATGTGCTGGTCACCAACTTCCACCTGCCCAAGAGCACGCTGATGATGCTGGTCAGCGCGTTCGCAGGGTTCGACCGCGTGCGCGCGCTGTATGCGCATGCGCTCCACGAGAAGTACCGCTTCTTCAGCTATGGCGACGCGATGCTGCTGAAGCGCGTGCCGCACGACATCGAGCCCGAACATGCTGACCTTTGACCTGCTCAACACCGAAGGCCACGCCCGCCGCGGCCGCCTCACGCTGAACCACGGTGTCGTCGAGACGCCGGTGTTCATGCCGGTGGGCACCTACGGCACCGTGAAAGGCATGATGCCGGCGTCGCTCGAATCGATGGGCGCGCAGATCATTCTCGGCAATACCTTCCACCTCTGGCTGCGGCCGGGGCTCGATGTGTTGCGCCAGTTCGGCGGCCTGCACCGCTTCGAAGCCTGGAGCAAGCCGATCCTGACCGACAGCGGCGGCTTCCAGGTCTGGTCGTTGGGCGAGATGCGCAAAATCAGCGAAGAGGGCGTGAAGTTCGCGTCACCGGTCAACGGCGACAAGCTTTTTCTAACGCCCGAAGTCAGCATGCAGGTGCAGCGCGTGCTCAACAGCGACATCGTGATGCAGTTCGACGAATGCACACCGTACGAAACCAAGGGCCACATCACGACCGAACGCGAGGCCCGCGTCTCGATGGAACTGAGCCTGCGCTGGGCGCAGCGCTGCCTGACCGAGCACACGAAGCTGGAGAGCCCGAACGCGCTGTTCGGCATCGTGCAGGGCGGGATGTTCGAGAACCTGCGCGAGGCATCGCTCGACGCGTTGGTCGCGCTCGACCTGCCGGGCTACGCGATCGGCGGCGTGAGTGTGGGCGAGCCCAAGCCGCTGATGCAACAGATCGTCGCGCACACGCCGCACCGGCTGCCCGCACACAAGCCGCGCTACCTGATGGGTGTGGGCACACCGGAGGATCTGGTCGAAGGCGTCGAAGCCGGCGTCGACATGTTCGACTGCGTGATGCCGACGCGCAACGCGCGCAACGGCCACCTGTTCACGCGCTTCGGCGACCTGAAGTTGCGCAACGCGCGCCACAAGCTCGATGAGTCGCCACCGGACATGAGTTGCACCTGCTACACCTGCACGAACTTCTCGCGCGCCTACCTGCACCACCTCGACCGCTGCAGCGAAATGCTCGGCCCGATGCTCGCGAGCATCCACAACCTGCACTACTACGTGAACCTGATGCGACAAGCGCGCGAGGCGCTCGATGCGGGGCAGTTCACAGCGTTCGCGAAGCGGTTTCGGGAGGACCGGGCGCGCGGGGTGTAGCGGGGGGTTGGCGGATCAGCGCGGCGCGCTGTTCGCGCGAATCCAGCGGGCAAACTCGGCCTCGTCGATGTCACCCGCGGCGAGCGACATCACCGTCAACGTGGCATCGGCCTGAGCGGCGTTGAGCCGGTAGCCGTTCAATGCGAGAAACAAGCCGACCGACAGGAACGCTGCGCGTTTGTTGCCGTCGACGAAAGCGTGGTTCTTGGCGATGCCGAGACCGTACGCCGCGGCGAGATCGGCGGCGTCGGGGTCGCCGTAGGCGAGCAGATTCAGCGGGCGCGCGAGTGCAGAGTCAAGCAGGCCTTCGTCGCGTAACCCGGCGGCACCGCCATGCTCGGCGAGGCTTTCATCGTGAAGGATCAACAGCAGCCGCTTGTCGACCCAGCGCCAGCTCATTTCGCCAGCGCGCGAAAGGTGTCCTTGTACTCGTGCATGAACTCGCGGCCGAGTTCGAGTTGTTCTTCAAAAGTCGGGTCATACGGCGTCAACGCGACGCCGCCGGGCGTGTCGGTAAGGTAGAG
>JANMWQ010000761.1:0-3349 GCA_031394085.1 Rhizobacter sp.
CGGCACGACCGCTGCGGTGGTGTTCGCGACCGCCCACAAGGTCTCGGCCGACGCGCTGTTCACCAGCGCGCAGCAGCGCGGCATGCGGCTCGTCACCGGCAAGGTGCTGCAAGACCGCCACTCGCCCGACGGCCTGCGCGACGACGTGGCCCAGGCGCGCAACGACTGCATCGATCTGATCCAGCGCTGGCACGGCGTCGACCGCCTCGCCTACGCGGTCACGGTGCGCTTCGCGGCGAGCAGCACGCCCGAGCAGCTCGCGATGGCCGGCGAACTGTGCGCGGCCGATGCGTCGCTCTACCTGCAAACCCACGTGGCCGAGAACCGTGCCGAGGTCGCGTGGGTGAAGCAGCTGTTCCCCGAGGCGCGCAGCTACCTCGACGTGTATGCGCGTGCCGGTCTGCTGAACCCTCGCAGCGCGCTCGCGCACGGCATCGGGATCGACGCCGCCGACCGCGCCGCGCTGCGCGAATCGGGCGCGCAGATCGCGCACAGCCCGTCGTCGAACCTGTTCCTCGGCAGCGGGCTGTTCGACTGGTGGGCGTCGACCGATGCGGGTGCGGCGGTCAGCCTCGCGAGCGATGTCGGCGGTGGCACCAGCCTGTCGATGGTGCGCACGATGGCCGATGCCTACAAGGTGCAGGCGATGGCCGGCCAGCGGCTCACTGCCTGGAAGGCGCTGCACGCGGCCACGCTAGGCGCGGCCCACGCGCTGCTGCTGGCCGACGAGATCGGCTCGCTCGAAGCCGGCCGCATGGCCGATGTGTGCGTCTGGGATTGGGCCGCCGACCCAGTCTCGAAGCGGCGGCTGGCCCTCGCATGCAGCCTGCACGAGCGCGCCTTCGCGTGGATGACGCTGGCCGACGACCGCAACCTCGCAGCCGTCTTCGTGGCCGGGCGCGAGATGCGTACGAAACTTGCATAAAGCCATCGAAAGGAACGCCATGCTCCGCCTCGAACTGGTCGACATCAGCAGGCAGTATCCCGCCGTGAAAGCGAACGACGCGGTCAACCTCCAGGTCGAGCCCGGCGAGATCCATGCCGTGCTCGGCGAAAACGGCGCCGGCAAGTCGACCATGATGAAGATGATCTACGGCGCGGTGCGGCCCGATGAAGGCGAGATTCGCTGGAACGGGCAGCCGGTCGACATCAAGAACCCGCAGGAGGCGCGCGCGCTCGGCATCAGCATGGTGTTCCAGCACTTCAGCCTGTTCGACACGCTGAGCGCGGCCGAGAACGTCTGGCTCGGCCTCGACAAGTCGCTGAGCCTGGCTAAAGTGACGCAGCGCATGATGAGGGTCGAGAAGGAGTACGGCCTCGATGTCGAGCCACTGCGGCCGGTGCACACGCTCTCGGTCGGCGAACGCCAGCGCGTCGAGATCGTGCGCGCGCTGATGACGAACCCCAAGTGCCTGATCCTCGACGAGCCGACCTCGGTGCTCACGCCGCAGGCGGTCGAGAAGCTGTTCGTCACGTTGCGCAAGCTGGCGAGCGAAGGCACGAGCATCCTCTACATCAGCCACAAGCTCGACGAGATTCGCGCGCTGTGCACGAACTGCACGGTGCTGCGCGGCGGCAAGGTCACCGGCACGGTCGACCCGCGCACCGAGACGAATGCAGGGCTCTCGCGCCTGATGATCGGTGCCGAGCCACCGCAGTTGCAGCACATTCAGGCCAAGCTCGGTGGCGTGGTGCTCGACGTGCGCGGGCTCACGCTGCCGAAGGAAGATCACTTCGGCATGAACCTCTCGAACATCCGCTTCCAGGTGCGTGCCGGTGAGATCCTCGGCATCGCCGGCGTCTCGGGCAACGGCCAGCAGGAACTGATGGCAGCGCTGTCGGGCGAAGACGCGCGCGCGCCGACCGATTCGGTGCACCTGTTCGGCAAAGACATTTCGCGCGAGACGCCGCGCGAGCGCCGCGCCGCCGGCCTGCACTTCGTGCCGGAAGAACGCCTGGGCCGCGGCGCGGTGCCCACGCTCTCGCTGGCCGAGAACACGCTGCTGACGCGCACCGAGGCCGTCGGCAGCTCGGGCTGGATCGCGACCTCCGAGGTCACGAAACTGGCGCAGAAGATCATTCGCCGCTTCAACGTGAAAACCGGTGGCCCGGCGGCGGCGGCCAAGAGCCTTTCGGGTGGCAACCTGCAGAAGTTCATCGTCGGCCGCGAGATCGACGCAAACCCCAAACTGCTGATCGTGTCGCAGCCGACCTGGGGTGTCGACGTGGGGGCGGCCGCGCAGATTCGCGGCGAGCTGCTGGGCTTGCGCGACAAAGGTTGCGCGCTGCTCGTCGTCAGCGAAGAGCTCGATGAGCTGTTCGAGATCTGCGACCGGCTGGTCGTGATCGCGCAGGGCAAGGTCTCGCCGAGCGTGCCGACCTCGCAGGCGACGGCCCTGATGATCGGCGAGTGGATGAGCGGGCTCTGGGACAGTAGCGGGGACAAGGGCGGGGACAAAAGTACCGCGTCGAAGGCGGCCGCTCATGCTCAGGCTTGAAACCCGCCCCGAACCGTCGAAGCTGATGTCGGTCATATCGCCGGTGCTCGCGCTGGCGATCACCGTGGTGATCGGCACGGTCCTGTTCATGCTGCTCGGCAAAGACCCGATGCGCGGCCTGTACATCTTCTTCGTCGAGCCGCTGAAGAGCGTCTACGCGCTGACCGAGCTCGCGATGAAGGCCACACCGCTGATCCTGATCGCGCTCGGCCTCGCGGTGTGCTTTCGCTCCAACGTGTGGAACATCGGCGCCGAGGGCCAGTTCGTCGTCGGCGCCATTGCTGGGGCCGGCGTCGCGATGACCGCCGACAAGGAGACCGGTCGATGGATCGTCGCCGCCGTGCTGGCCGCGGGCGTGCTCGGCGGCATGGCGTGGGCCGGCATCGTCGCGTTCCTGCGGGACCGCTTCAACGCGAACGAGATTCTGGTCAGCCTGATGCTTGTCTATGTCGCCGACCAGGTGCTCGGCTACCTCGTCTACGGGCCGTGGAAAGACCCGGCCGGTTTCAACTTTCCGCAGACGATCACGTTCCTCAAGGCCACCGCGGTGCCGAAGCTCTTCACCGGCTTTCGCGTCAACATCGGGCTGATCATCGCGCTGCTCGCGGTCGGTGCGTTCTGGGTGCTGCTGTTTCGCACCTACGCGGGCTTTCAACTGCAGGTCGGCGGCCTGGCGCCAGCCGCGGCACGCTACGCCGGCTTCTCGTCGCGCAAGGCGCTGTGGACGGCGCTGCTGATATCCGGCGGCATGGCCGGCCTGGCCGGTGGCCTGGAAGCCGCCGGGCCGCTGGGCCAGCTGACGCCATGCCGCCCACTTGCAGGGCGAAACCGCGGTAGGTGCGGAACATGAA
>JANMWQ010000781.1:0-3893 GCA_031394085.1 Rhizobacter sp.
TGGCCGCTCGGCGATCTGCAGGCCAGCACGAAGGCGCTCGATCTCTCGGCCTTCGCCAGCGCCGCGCCGGTGACCGCGCTGACGGCGCAGGCGGTCGCGACCAGCACGGTGGCCGACCAGCCGGCCGGCGTGTCGGTCGAACTGAGCAACGCCCTGTCCGGCCGCTGGGACGAGGGACGACTGCCCTTGCGCAGCGCGCGACTCGAACTGGCCGCGCGGCCCGACAAACCGCGCGAGCTCGAACTGCGCACGCTGGGCGCCGAACTCGGCACCGCCCAGGCCAGCGCCGGCCGCATCGGTGGCGAAGGCCGCTGGTCGCCGCAGGGCTGGAACCTGTCCGCGACGCTGACCGCGCTGCAACCCGCGCTGCTCGATGCACGGGCACCTGCGATGCAACTCAGCGGGCCGCTGACACTGGCCGGCGGCGCATCGACCGACCCGACCGTCGACATCAAAGCGGCGCTCACGGGTGCGGTCAGCGACCGCGGCGCCACGCGCAACGTGCAGCTCGAGCTCGACGCGCGTGTGCACCCGCAACGCATCGAGTTGCGCGAGGCGGTCGCGTCGGCCGGCGGCGCGCGCGCTTCTCTCGGCGGGCTCGTCACGCGGACCGCTGCCGACGCGCCGTGGGCCGTCAAGGCGCAGGCCGCGCTGGTTGATTTCGACCCCGCCGTCTGGTGGCCCGGCCGCGACGATTCGGCGTGGCGCCGCGCCGTCAACAGGTTGAACGCGAAGGGCACGGTCGACCTGAGCGTGCCGGCCAGTGCAGCGGCGCAACCGTTGATGCAGGCACTCGCGGCACTGCGCGGCCAGGCCGTCGTCACGCTAGAGAAGAGCCTGCTCGCCGGCGTGCCGCTGGCCGGCGAGGCGAGCCTGCGCAACGCCACCGGCGCGCACGCGGTCGCCAGCGTGAAGCTCGACGCCGATGGCAACGCGCTGCGCGCCGACGGGCGGCTGGCGACCACCGGCAACGGCAGCGCCGACGCGTGGGATCTGAGCGTCGATGGCTCCGCGCTGGCAAAGCTCGCGCCTGTCTTCAAACTCTTCCAGCCGGCTGGCGCAGATGCCACGCTCGCCGGCACCTTGAGCGCCAAGGCGCATGTCACCGGCCGCTGGCCAACGCTGACGACGCAAGGCCAACTCGACGCGAACGCGTTGCGCGCCGGAGCCCTCAGCGTGCACAAAGCGCAGGCGAGCTGGACGCTCGGCACCTCGGCCAACGCGCCGATCGAAGCCAGCGCGACGCTGACGCAGGCGAGCCTCGCTCAGAACGGCGCGCCGGGGCCGTCGCTCGAAACGTTGCAGCTGCAGCTCGAGGGCACCGGGCGCGCCCACACGTTCGACCTGCGCGCCGAATCGAAGGCCCGGCCACCGGCCTGGGCCGAATCGCTGCGCGACAACGCGTCGAGCAGCGCCTCGTCGCGCACCGTGGCAGTCGTGAAGGCACAAGGCGGCTTGATCGACATGGACGCTGCGCTCGCCGGCTGGCGCGGCAGCGTCGAGCAGATCGATGTGCGCGGCAACAGCCCCGGCAGCGCGCCGCTGCTGAACACGCGCAACGTCGCCCTCGAGGCGCTGTGGGCCGGCGGCGCGCCGCGCGTCACGGTGCAGCCCGGCCGTGCCGAAGCGCTCGGCGGGGCCATCAAGTGGAGCCGCATCGCGTGGCAGGCCGCGGCTCAGCCCGGTGGCTTCGCGCAGGTCGAGGCCGAAGCCGAGCTCGAACCGTTGCGCATCGCACCGCTGCTGGCGCGCGCGCAACCGGACTTCGGCTGGGGCGGCGACTTGACGATCGCCGGCCGCATCAAACTGCGCAGCGCGCCGACCTTCAGCGCCGATGTCGTGATCGAGCGCAGCACCGGCGACCTGACCGTCACCGACGAGATCGGCACGCGCCCGCTCGGCCTGACCGACCTGCGCCTGGGCATCAATGCCGACAACGGCACCTGGAGCTTCACGCAGGGCCTGGCCGGCAAGGCGCTCGGCGTCGTCGCCGGTGCCGAGGTCGTGCGCACTTCGCCGCAAGCGACCTGGCCGACCGCCGACGCGCCGTTGACCGGCGTGCTGGAGTTGCGCGTCGACGACCTCGGCACCTGGGGCAACTGGGTGCCGCCGGGCTGGCGACTCGGTGGCGCGCTGCACACCAGCGCGAGCTTCGGCGGGCGCTTCGGCGCACCGGAGTACACCGGCCAGATCGACGGCACGACACTCTCGATTCGCAATTTCTTGCAAGGCGTGAACGTCAGCGACGGCGATGTCGCGATCGCGCTCAAGGGCAGCAGCGCGCGCATCGAGCGCTTCACCGCGAAAGCCGGCAGCGGCACGCTCAGACTGGAGGGCGACATGAGCCTTGGCGAAGCGCCCAAAGCGGTGCTCAAGCTGACAGCCGACAAGTTCTTGCTGCTCGGCCGCGTCGACCGCCGCATCGTCGCCAGCGGCGCCGGGCAATTGCAACTCGACAAGCAAACACTCGCGTTCGACGGGCAGTTCGATGTCGACGAAGGCCTGATCGATTTCACGCGCAGCGATGCGCCCAGCCTGTCGGACGACGTGGTGGTCGTGCGCGCGCAAGGCGTGCCCTCGCCCGCCGCCGCGGCCTCGGCGGCGGCAGCACCGAGCGGCGCGCCGAGCGTGTCGACCGCACCGCCGCGCAACGTCGCGCTCGACCTGCGCGTGAAGCTCGGCGAGAAACTGCGGGTGCGGGGCCGCGGGCTCGATGCCAAGTTGCGCGGCGAGTTGCGCATCACCGCGCCGGGTGGGCGCCTGGCCGTCAACGGCACGGTGCGCGCCGAAGACGGCACCTACGCCGCCTACGGCCAGAAGCTCACGATCGACCGCGGCCTGATCACCTTCAGCGGCGCAGTCGAGAACCCGCGGCTCGACATCGAGGCGACGCGCCCGAACATCGACACCCGCGTCGGCGTGATCATCAGCGGCACGCCGGCGAACCCGCGCGTGCGGCTGTTCTCCGAGCCCGAATTGTCGGAGATCGACAAGCTCAGCTGGCTCGTGATGGGCCGCGCCAGCGATGGCCTCGGCCGCACCGACACCGCGCTGCTGCAGCGCGCTGCGCTCGCGCTGCTCGCCGGTGACGGCGGCAGCGGCCCGACCGACCAGCTGACCCAGGCGCTCGGCCTCGACGACATCTCGGTGCGCCAGACCGACGGCGAAGTGCGCCAAACCGTGATCGGGCTCGGCAAGCAACTGTCGAAGCGCTGGTACGTGGGATACGAGCGCGGGCTCAACGCCACTGCCGGCAGCTTCCAACTGATCTACCGCCTCGCCCAGCGCTTCACGCTGCGCGCGCAGTCGGGCGACGACAACTCGCTCGATGTGATCTGGACCTGGCGCTGGAAATAGGCTGTCAAAGGCACGTGCGAAAATCTCGTCGCTCGCCGCCCTTCCCCGCCTCGCCGTAGTTCAACGGATAGAACGGCCGCCTCCTAAGCGGCAGATACAGGTTCGATTCCTGTCGGCGGGACCACATGAGCTTGTTTCGGAAGGTCCCAGAAAATCGCGTGTCGTCTTACAAACGCTCGGTTTCGCAGGTAGATTGGGACGCCCAGTACGCGGCGCGCGCAACAGGACGCAACGGATGACCGAACGCGCAAAGCTGATGCAATGGTGGGCGGGTCGGCTCGACGCGTTGCGCGAAGAAGCGCAGGTTTTGAGCAGAGAGTCATCGGAGTGAGCGTGATCGAATTCATCGCGTCTGCCGAGCCTTGCCGCCAGGCATCCACGAGCTAAAGCCATGGTCACCCACAAAACACCGGCACGAAAGCGCAGCAGAGTTCCGGCGCCCGGTCAAACGCTGGTCGACGACATCCGCGGCCTCATCGCCAACGCCCGCGCTCATGTCGCCACCACCGCCAATGCCACGCTGACGCTGCTGTACT
>JANMWQ010000788.1:0-7278 GCA_031394085.1 Rhizobacter sp.
CGGATGCCGTTGACGAGGACGGTCAAACCACCCTTGACCTTGCCGTTGACGGTGCCGGTGACGAACTCGCCGGATTCCAGCGAGTTTTCGAGCGACAGCCACGACGCGAGGCGCTTGGCCTTGTCGCGCGACAAGATGGTGTCGCCGTAGCCGTTCTCGACCGCGTCGATCGCGACCGAGACGAAATCGCCCGGCTGGACTTCGAGTTCGCCCTGGTCGTTCTTGAATTCTTCGATCGGAACGTAGGCTTCCGATTTGAGGCCGGCGTTCACGACCACGAAACTGTGTTCGACGCGCACCACTTCAGCAGTGATGACTTCGCCGCTGCGCATTTCCGAGCGAGTCAGCGACTCCTCGAACATCGCGGCGAAGGATTCCATGCCGCTGGATTCGGCAACTTGAGTTTGGGACATTGGGGCTTTCCGGTGCGGCTCTTGCGAACCGCGGGGTTAGGTTGAACAACCGCCGCTCTGGTGTGCCGCCGCGCGTCTTGGAAAGCTGCGTGGCACGGGAGGGAGAGCGACGGACTTTTTTGCAACTTGCGTTGCTTCTACTTGCCTCTACTTGCCTCTACTTCGGCATCTCAACTTTCGTTGAAAGGCCTGCGTTGTTGCCAAGCATTCAGCACTGCATCGACCGAGGCTTCGACGGTGAGGGCCGAGTTGTCCAGCAACATCGCATCAACGGCCGGTCTGAGGGGCGAAACGGCTCGGGTTTGATCCCGGGCGTCACGCATTTCCAGCTCGGCGCGGAGGTTGTCGATATTAGCTGAAATTCCCTTTGAAATCAATTGCTTGTGGCGCCGTTCGGCGCGCGTGGCGGCGCTCGCGGTCAGGTAGATCTTGAGATCGGCGCCGGGAAAAATCACGGTGCCCATGTCACGACCGTCGGCCACGAGGCCGGGCACCTGATGGAACGCGAGCTGCATCGTGCGCAGCGCCGCGCGCACGAGCGGGAACGCGGAAACCTTGGAGGCGAGCGCGCCGACTTCTTCGAGCCGCAGCGTTTCGGTCACGTCCTGGCCGCCCATCAGGATCTTGCCGCACGGAAAGCGCAGGTCGAGATTCGTCGCGAGTTGCGCGAGGCGATGTTCGTCGTCGGCGCGCGTGCCGGAGCGCATCGCCGCCAGCGCGGTGGCGCGGTAGACGGCACCTGAATCGAGGAAGTGGTAGCCCAGCCGTTGCGCGACGGCGCTGGCGAGCGTGCCTTTGCCGGAGGCGGTCGGGCCGTCGACGGTGATGATGGGCACGCCGTTCGGCCGTGCAGCGACGACACCGAACAGCGTCTCGAAAAAGTCGGGGAAGGTCTTGCCGACGCATTGCGGGTCGAGGATGCGAACCGGGAACCCTGCATCGTTGAACGCGGCGAGCGCGAAGCACATCGCGATGCGGTGGTCGTCGTAGGTGTGGATCGCGGCGGGCTGCCAGGTGGTGGGCGGCGTGACTTCGATGAAGTCGGCGCCCTCGTTCACGGTCGCGCCGAGCTTGCGCAACTCGACGGTCATGGCGGCGATGCGGTCGGTCTCTTTGACGCGCCAGCTCGCGATGTTGGTCAGCCGCGTCGTGCCGCGCGCATACAGCGCCATCATGGCGAGCGTCATCGCGGCATCGGGGATGTGATTGCAGTCGAGCGTGATCGGTTTCAGCGGCCATGTGCTGCGTGACACCTCGACCCAGTTCTCGCCGAGCAGCACGTTCGCGCCCATCGCCTGCGCCGCGCCGACAAACGCCAGGTCGCCCTGGATCGATGCGCTGCCCATGCCCTCGACCCGCACCGGCGCCTCGGCGCTCGCCGCGATCGCGCCGAGCGCGACGAAGTACGACGCCGACGACGCATCGCCCTCGACGTGAATCGCGCCCGGCGACGCGAGCCGGCTGCCTTGCCCAATGGTGAAGCGCGCCCACCGCTCGTTGCGCACGCGCACGCCGAAGCGCGCGAGCAGGTTCAGCGTGATCGCGATGTAGGGTTTGGAGATCAGCTCGCCGACCACCTCGATGACGATGTCGCGATCGGCTGCGACGAGGCACATCGACTGAAGCAGCCCGGTGAGGAATTGACTCGACACATCGCCACGCACGCGGATCGGTTCGTCCAAGCTCAGGACATGCGCCGCACCATCGCCGAGCTTCAGCGGCGGGAAACCGTCGACACCGGTGTACGCGATCGCGCAGCCCAGCGGTCGCAGCGCATCGACGAGATCGCCAATCGGTCGCTCGTGCATGCGAGGCACGCCGCGCAGCGTGAACGCGCCACCCTGCGAGCTCGCGAGCACGGCGAGTGCGGCCGTGACCGAGCGCACCGAGGTGCCCGAGTTGCCGAGGAAGATGTCGGCCTCGCGCGCACGCAGCTCGCCGCCGATGCCTTCGATGCGCACCACCGCTTCGTCGTGCTCGACGCCGCAGCCGAGCGATCGCAACGCGTCGAGCATCACGCGCGTGTCGTCTGAATCGAGCAGGTCGTGGATCGCGGTCGTGCCCGCGCACAGGCCGGCGAGCAGCAGCACCCGGTTCGAGATGCTCTTCGAGCCGGGCAGGCGCACCGTGCCGGCGGCGGTCGCGAGCGGCGGAAGGTCGAGAAAGCGGGTCGTGAACATGCGGCTGTGCAGCCGTCGGCCGCGCGAAGATTGGCGTGAAAAAATCAGCGGTTGGTGTTGGGCTTGGCAGCGTTCATCTGCCAGCCGCCGCGCGCATCGGAGGCGCTGCGAATCATGTCTTCGAGGGCCTCGGGGTTGCCCGATTTCATCGCGAGCTCCATCGCTTCGAGCGAATGGCGAAAGCGCTGCGACTGCTTCAGGATTTCTTCGCGGTTCGACATCAGGATATCGCGCCACACGTCGACGTCGCTCGCCGCGATGCGCGTGAAGTCGCGAAAGCCCGGGCCGGCGAGCGAGAGGTAGTCGCGCCCCGCCGGGTGCTTGGCGACCGAGTTGAAGTAGGCGTAGGCCAGCATGTGCGGCAGGTGGCTCACGGCAGCGAACGCGGCGTCGTGGTTCTCGGGCGTCATGCGCAGCACTTGCGAGCCGATCGCGGCCCAGCAGTCTGTCGCACGCTGCAGCAGTTCGGGAGAGGTCTGCGGCAGCGGCGTCAGGATCACTTGTCGGCCGTTGTAGAGCGTGGCGTCGGCGTGGCCGATGCCGGCGGCCTCTTTGCCGGCGATCGGGTGCGCAGGCACGAACGAGACGATGTGCTCCTTGAGCACGCGGCGCGCCGCGTCGACGACCTCTCGCTTGGTCGAGCCGACATCCATGATCAGCACGCCCGGTTCGATCAGGTGGCGAATCGCCTTGAACGTGGCCTCGGTCGCGGCGACGGGGACGGCGATCAGCACGATGTCGGAGCCCGAAACCGCGAGCAATGCTGATTCGGCAGCCTGGTCGATCACGCCGAGCTTCTTCGCCTTCTCGGTGGTCGAAGGCGACTTGCTGTAGCCGATCACGCGCTTGACGAGGCCGGCGCGCTTGAGAGCGAGCGCGAACGAGCCGCCCATCAGGCCGCATCCGATCACGCCGAGTTGGTTGAACATGGGGAGCTTCAAATTCGTAAAGGGAAGATCAGTGCACGTCGATCGGGTAGGTGCCGAGCTGCTTGAAGAACGCGCAGACGCCGCGCAATTCGGCCAGCGCTGCCGCCACGTTGGGCTGATCGGGATGGCCTTGCAGGTCGATGTAGAAGTAATATTCCCACTGGCCCGAACGCGCCGGGCGCGACTCGAAGCGCGTCATCGACACGCCGTGGTTCTTGAGCGGCACCAGCATGTCGTGCACCGCGCCGGGCCGGTTCGCGACCGAGACGACGAGGCTGGTGCAGTCGTGCCCTGACGCCTTCGGCTGCGGGTGCTGATGCGGGTGCGCGACGATCGCGAAGCGCGTGCGGTTGTGAGCATCGTCCTGGATCGCCGGGGCGACGATGTGCAGACCGAATTCGCTCGCCGCGTGGGTGCTCGCGATGCCGGCGAGGGTGGCATCGAGGCTTGCCAGACGCGCGCCTTCCGCATTGCTCGACACCGGCCGCCGCTCGGCGTTTGGCAGGTGGTTGCTCAGCCAGCCATGGCATTGCGCGAGCGCCTGCGGGTGCGCGCAGACGGCGTCAATGCCGTCGAGCGAGTGATCGCGCCGCAACAGGTTGTGGCGCACATACAGACTCGTCTCGCCGATGATGAACAGCGGCGTGGTCAGAAACAGATCGAGCGAGCGCGTGACCACGCCTTCGCTCGAATTCTCGACCGGCACCACGCCGAAATCGGCAGCGCCGGCGCTGGTGACATGAAACACTTCGTCGACGCTCGCGCAGGGAATCTTGACGATCGTCGAGCCGAAGAAGCCGAGCGCGGCGAGCTCGCTGAAGGTGCCGGCCGGGCCGAGGTAGGCGACGCGGGTGGGCGTTTCCAGCGCGCGGCAGGCGGACATGATCTCGCGCCAGATCGGCGCCACGCTGTCGGGCTTCAACGGCCCGGGGTTGGAGGCTTTTAGCCCGTCGATCACCTGCGCTTCGCGCTCGGGGCGGAACGCGACCGAACCTTCGCGTTTTTTCAGCTCGCCGACCTCGAGCGCGAGCGCCGCGCGCTGGTTGAGCAACGCCAGGAGATCGCGGTCGAGTGCGTCGATGCGGGTGCGAAACCCGAGCAGATCAGGCGCGTCTGAAGAAGAGGCGGGTGAGTCAGTCATGGCGTAGACGAAATTTTCGCATGCAGCGATGCTGCACAAGCGCATCGATCGCCGACTGGCGGCCCACCCCACCGCTCACTTGGGCGCGGGCTTCTTCGCAGGCGCAGTCGGCTTCGCAGGCGCCGAGGTTTCTTGATCGGCGGGTGGCGCGCCCAACGAGGCGCGAACTTTGGCTTCGAGCGCCTGAATTTTTGGCTCGATCGTCGGGCGGGCCTCGGCAACCAGCTTCTGCGTGAAGCCGTTCTGAATCTCCGGTCCCAGTTGGGCGTACTTCTTGTTTACCGGGGATTCGAGCCAAGCGATCAACTGCTTCAGTTCGTCTTCGGTGAACTTCTCTTCCATGGCGGCGCCGATCGTCGACGGCGCTAGCTTCACGGCACGCTCGCGCACCACCGGCGTGGCCTCGTCGACATACTTCTTGATGTCGGCCTCGATGCTTTTGCCGGCCGCATCACGCTTGTCGGCAGGGATGTTCGGCAGCGCGCGCCCGGCCGCTTGCAGCATCGCCATCGCGGGCTGCTCGACCAGGTTTCGCGCCAGGCCCTCGATGCCGGGCTGCTGCAGGACCATCAGTTTTTGAACCAATTCTTTCTTGGCCGGCGACGACGGGGTGGCCGACGCAGCCGTCTGGGCCTGTGCGAATGCGGCGCTGGTCAACAGCGCCATCACGGTCAATGTTTTCTTCAAGGGTTCTCCTGGGCCGGCGGTTCTTCGCCTGCGGTGGGTTCAGGGGGTGGGGTGCCGGCGGCATCCGCAGATGCATCGCCGTTGGCATCATTCTCGACGATGCGCTGCAGCCCGATCAGTTGTGTCCCTTCGTCGAGCGCGATCAACGTTACACCTTGTGTGGCGCGGCCCATCTCGCGGATCTCGGCAACACGGGTGCGCACCAGCACACCCTTGTCGGTGATCAGCATGATCTCGTCGTCGGCGCGCACCAGCGTTGCGGCGACGACCTTGCCGTTGCGCTCGGTCTGCTGGATCGCGATCATGCCTTTGGTGCCACGGCCGTGGCGCGTGTACTCGACGATCGACGTGCGCTTGCCGTAGCCGTTTTCAGTGGCTGTGAGAACACTCTGGGTTTCGTCTTCTGCGACCAGCATCGCGATCACGCTGACACCGTCTTCGAGCGCCATGCCGCGCACGCCGCGGGCGCCGCGGCCCATCGGGCGAACGTCGTCTTCGTCGAAGCGAACGGCCTTGCCGCCGTCGCTGAACAGCATCACGTCGTGCTTGCCGTCGGTGAGCGCAGCGCCGATCAAAAAGTCGCCTGCATCGAGGTCGACCGCGATGATGCCGGCCTTGCGCGGGTTGCTGAACTCATCGAGCGAGGTCTTCTTGACCACACCTTGCGCGGTCGACATGAACACGTAGTTGTCGGCCGGGAAGGTGCGGAACGCGCCGGTCAGCGGCAGCACGACGTTGACCTTCTCGCCTGGCTGCAGCGGGAACATGTTGACGATCGGCCGGCCGCGTGAATTGCGCGAGCCCTGCGGCACTTCCCAGACCTTGATCCAGTAGACGCGGCCCTTGTTGGTAAAGCACAGGATGTAGTCGTGCGTGTTGGCGATGAAGAGCTGGTCGATCCAGTCGTCTTCCTTGGTTTGGGTGGCCTGCTTGCCGCGCCCGCCGCGCTTTTGCGCGCGGTACTCGCTCAGTGCCTGGCTCTTGATGTAGCCGGTGTGCGAGAGCGTCACCACCATGTCGGTCGGCGTGATCAGGTCTTCGGTGCCGAGGTCCGAAGCAAAGGGTTCGATGGTGCTGCGGCGCGCGCCGGCCTTGGTCTGGCCGAACTCCTGCTTGATGCTGGTCAGCTCGTCTGAAATGATGGTTGTCACGCGCGCCGGCGTGGCCAGGATGTCGAGCAGGTCGGTGATTTCGCTCATCACCTCTTTGTATTCGCCGATGATCTTGTCTTGCTCGAGCCCGGTCAGGCGTTGCAAGCGCATCTGCAGGATTTCGCCGGCCTGATCGTCCGACAGGCGGTAAAGCCCGTCGGGCTGAATGCCGAATTCCTTCGGCAGGCCTTCGGGGCGATACGCCTGCAACCCGCCCGGGTTGTCGCCGGCGACGCGCGAAAGCATCTCGCGCACCATCGACGAATCCCAGCTCTTGCTCATCAACGCAGCCTTCGCGACCGGCGGCGTCGGCGAGGCCTTGATGGTCTCGATGAATTCGTCGATGTTGGCCAGCGCGACCGCCAGGCCTTCGAGCACGTGACCGCGTTCGCGCGCCTTGCGCAGCTCGAACACGGTGCGGCGTGTCACGACCTCGCGGCGGTGTTCGAGGAAGACCTCGATCAGGTCCTTCAAATTGCACAGGCGCGGCTGACCATCGATCAGCGCCACCATGTTCATGCCGAACGTGTCCTGCAACTGCGTTTGCTTGTACAGGTTGTTGAGCACCACCTCGGGCACTTCGCCCCGCTTGAGTTCGATCACCAGGCGCATGCCCGATTTGTCGGACTCGTCTTGAATGTGGCTGATGCCTTCGAGCTTCTTTTCGTGCACCAGCTCGGCCATGCGCTCCTGCAGCGTCTTCTTGTTCACCTGGTACGGCAGCTCGTCGACGATGATCGACTGGCGCTGGCCCTTGTCGATGTCCTCGAAGTGGCA
>JANMWQ010000217.1:0-4598 GCA_031394085.1 Rhizobacter sp.
GCGGGCCGCGTACATCGGGCGCATTCGCAATTTGGCGCGCGCCGTGGCGCAGAGCTATCTGGAAAGCCGTGCGCGCCTGGGCTTCCCGATGGCGCCGAAGGCTTGGGGCCAAGAAGTCGCCGCGGCGATGGCGAAGAAGGCCGCATGAGCATGACCACGAAGAACCTGCTCGTCGAACTGTTCGTCGAAGAACTGCCACCGAAGGCGTTGAAGAAGCTGGGCGACGCATTCGCCAGCGTGCTCGCCGGCGGGTTGAAGGCGCAAGGCCTCGCGACCGATGCGTCGGTCGTCACACCGTTCGCGTCGCCGCGACGCCTGGCCGCGCATGTCACCGCGGTAAACGCGCAAGCCGCCGACAAGGCGGTGTCGCAAAAGCTGATGCCGGTCAGCGTCGGCCTGACCGCGACGGGCGAAGCGACACCCGCGCTGCTGAAGAAGCTCGCCAGCGTCGGCGCCGACGCGGCGGTGGTGTCGCAACACAAACGCCAGATGGACGGCAAGGCCGAAGCGCTGTTCTTCGACAGCGTCGTCACCGGCGCGACCTTGGCCGAGGGCCTGCAAAAGGCACTCGAAGAAGCGCTCGCGAAACTGCCGATCCCGAAGGTGATGCAGTACCAGTTGGCCGATGGCTGGACCAGCGTGAACTTCGTGCGCCCGGCGCACGGGCTCGTCGCGCTGCACGGCGATGCCGTCGTGCCGGTCGGCGTGCTCGGCCTGCAAGCCGGCCGCACGACGCGCGGCCATCGCTTCGAGGCGGCCGTCGACCTGATCGAGTTGACGCATGCCGACGACTACGCCGAGGCGCTGTCCGCGCAAGGCGCCGTGATCGCCAGCTTCGACAAGCGCCGCGACGAGGTCGCGCGGCAGTTGCAAGCCGCGGCCGCGAAGCAAGGACTGACGCCGATCGACGATGCCGCGCTGCTCGACGAAGTGACCGCGCTGGTCGAGCGCCCGAACGTGCTGCTCTGCAAGTTCGAAGAAGCGTTCCTCGCCGTGCCGCCCGAGTGCCTGATCCTGACGATGAAGGCGAACCAGAAGTACTTTCCGCTGCTCGATGCGGCGGGCCAGCTGACGAACCAGTTCCTGATCGTCAGCAACATCACGCCCGCCGACCCGAGCCGCGTGATCGAAGGCAACGAACGTGTCGTGCGCCCGCGTTTGGCGGATGCGAAGTTCTTCTTCGATCAAGACCGCAAGAAGACGCTCGAATCGCGCGTCGCGGCGCTCGACAAGGTGGTCTATCACGGCAAGTTGGGGTCGCAGGGCGAGCGCACAAAACGGGTGCAAGCGATTGCGAAGAGCATCGCCGACAGCGCGTTTCCCTACGAGAAGATCGGGGGCGATGCAGACCGCGCTGCGATGCTCGCGAAGGCCGATCTGCAGACCGACATGGTCGGCGAGTTCCCCGAGTTGCAGGGCGTGATGGGCGGCTACTACGCTCGTCACGACGGCGAAAGCGGAGCGGTTGCCGAGGCCATCGAAGATCACTACAAGCCGCGCTTCTCTGGGGACGTTTTGCCACGCGGCCAAGTCGGTGTCGTTGTCGCGCTGGCCGATAAACTCGAAACGCTGGTCGGCCTGTTCGGCATCGGCCAGCTGCCCACCGGCGACAAGGATCCGTTCGCGCTGCGTCGCCACGCGCTCGGTGTGATCCGCATGTTGATCGAGGAGCCAGTGCCGATCGGCATTGAGCAACTCGTCGCGCTCTCGGTGCCTGCGTTCGGCGCGTTGATTGCCGACCCCACGGTTGCGCTGAGCGCCTTCATTCGCGAGCGTCTCGCAGGCGCTTGGCGCGACGAGGGTTACACCGCGCAAGAGGTCGATGCCGTGCTGTCGCAGCCGCCCGCACAGCTGGCCGATCTGAAAAGGCGACTCGAAGCCGTCCGCGTTTTCGCGGCCATGCCCGAAGCCGCCTCGTTGGCAGCGGCCAACAAGCGGGTGGTGAACATCCTCAAGAAGAGCGGTGTCGACCCTGCGAAGTACATCAGTGCCGATCTCTTGGTCGAGCCAGCCGAGTCGGCGTTGCACGCGGCGCTCCTCGACGTCGAAGGTCGTGCCGAACTCGCCTTCGATTGTGGTGACTACACCGATTCGCTTCGCTCGCTGGCTGCGTTGAGCGCGCCGGTCGACGCCTTCTTCGACAACGTCATGGTCAACGCCGAAGACCTTGAGCTGCGCGCCAATCGCCTCGGCCTGCTCGCCAAGCTGCACGCCGCGATGAACCGCGTTGCCGATCTGTCGAAACTGGCGACCTGACATCGCAAGCCGGATAATCTGCCGATGGATCGCCAGCGAAGGACCGAGGTATTTCTGCAAGCCGCGCATCGTTTCGCGATGGTGCGGTTGCGGGCCGACCCCGCGCGGATCGGCGAAGTTCGAGCGCTCCTGCACCGATGGCGTGAGCAATCCGGCCGGAGCCGTTCGGATCTTTACTGGGACGAATGGGAGTGCCTTCTGGCGCTGCCTCTCGACGATTTCGAGCGCGTGATTTGCGCCGATGACGAACATGCGACAGTGTTGCGCAGCGTGTCGCCCATCGGCGCCGTCATTTCGAACGCCGAGCGCCGCGAGCTCTTGCGTGAGGCGCGACGCGCGTGACGCGGGAACAGTTGGAGCATGTGATTCGAGCGGCCGCCGCGATCACGAACGAGAGCTCGTTCGTGGTCATCGGGAGTCAGGCCGTGTTGCTCCCGTATCCCGAGGCGCATCCGGATTTGCTCGTTTCGCGGGAGCTCGATCTGTATCCCGCGATGGCGCCCGAAAAATCTGACCTCATCGAAGGCGCCATTGGGGCGTTGTCGCAGTTCGACGAGACCTTCGGGTACTACGCCGACGGCGTGAGTCCCGACACCGCGGTGATGCCCTCTGACTGGATACAGAGGGCTTCGCTTCACTACCTCGGCGACACGACGGTGGTGTGCCGGGACATGCACGACCTGGCGGTATCGAAGTGCGTGGCAGGCCGTGCCAAGGACGCCCGCTTCATCGCCGTGATGCTGAAGGAAAAAATGATCTCGTTCAGCGAACTTGAACAACGGATCCGACAACTCGATCCGATGCGTCCCATCGAAACCATCGTCGGCTGGGCTCGCCGCCGCGCCGAAGAGGCCGCCGCATGACCCCGATCAAACTCATCATCCTCGACCGCGACGGCACGATCAACGAAGACCGCGACGACTTCGTCAAGACGCCGGACGAGTGGGTGCCGATCCCCGGTGCGCTCGAAGCGATCGCGCGGCTGAACCACGCCGGCTGGCACACGGTGATCGCGACGAACCAGTCCGGCCTCGGTCGCGGCACGTTCGACATGGCCACCTTGAATGCGATGCACGTAAAGATGAACCAGATGCTCGCCAAGCAGGGTGGCCGCATCGATGCGGTGTTCTTCTGCCCGCACGCGCCCGAAGACGCCTGCAGTTGCCGCAAGCCGTTGCCGGGTTTGTTCGAGCAGATCGGCGAGCGCTTCGGTGTCGCGCTGCGCGATGTGCCGGTGGTCGGCGATTCGCTGCGTGACTTGCAGGCCGGCGTGGCGGTCGGCTGCCAGCCGCACCTGGTGCGCACCGGCAAGGGCGCGCACCTGGACGACGCGCAGATCGACGCGCTCTGCGCGCAAGTGCCCGGCACACGCGTGCACGCCGACCTCGCGGCTTTCGCCGAACACCTGATTCGCGAGGCGCGCAAGAAGCGCGTCGACTCGGGCGAATCCGATTCGGGCTTCGGGAGGCTCGACTGATGGGCACGTTCTTCAACGCGGTTCGCTCGGTGCTTTTCGTGCTGTTCATGGCCGTCACGGTGATCCCGTGGGCGCTTGCGGTGCTGGTGGTCTCCATTTTCGCGAAGGGCAACGTCGTCTACTGGATGTGCGTGGGCTGGCTGACCACCGCGATCTGGGGCGCGAAGGTGATCTGCGGCGTGCACGCGCGCCTGCACGGCACCGAGAACCTGCCGGATTCGCCGGTCGTGATGCTGCCCAAACACCAGTCGACCTGGGAGACCTTCGCGTTCCCCGGGCTGATGCCGCACCCGCTGTGCTACGTGTTCAAGCGCGAGTTGCTCTACATCCCGTTCTTCGGCTGGGCGATGGCGCGCATGGACATGATCCACATCGACCGCAGCAAGCGGTCGCAGGCCTGGAACCTCGTGGCCGAGCAGGGCCGCAAGTTCATGGCGAAGGGCCACTGGGTCATCATGTTTCCCGAGGGCACGCGCGCGGCACGCGGCGACAAGGGAACGTACAAGGCCGGCGGCACGCGGCTCGCGATTCAAACCGAGCGACCGGTGCTGCCGATCGCGGTGACTTCGGCGCGCTGCTGGCCGCGCAAGAGTTTCGTGCTGCGGCCGGGGGTGATCGACGTGTCGATCGGCAAACCGATCGCGTCGACCGGGCGCGAGCCCGAGGAGTTGATGCGCGAGGTCGAGACCTGGATCGAGACCGAGATGCGCCGGCTCGACCCCGAAGCGTATGTCGGGCAGCCGCCGATGCCCGCTTCGGCCACCACGCCCTGACGCGCGACGATAGACAATCCCATCCGATGCCCCGCCGCGCCGCCGCCCTCGACACACAACAGCTGCTGCTGTTCGAGGGGCCGGTGCCGGTG
>JANMWQ010000023.1:0-2702 GCA_031394085.1 Rhizobacter sp.
CAGCGCTCCAGGCAAACTGCCGAAGCCACCAACCACAGCGGCCGGCATCGCCTTCAACCCGATGAAGCCCATGTTCGCGTGCACGAACGTGATCGGCGCGAGCAGCAGCCCGGCGATCGCGGCAACGGCCGCCGCGAGCCCCCAGACCAGCCCGTTCAGCCGCTTCACCGGGATGCCCATGTAGTAGGCGGCGATCTGGTTCTGCGACGCGGCCTGCATGGCGACGCCGACCTTGCTGTACTTGAAGACCGCGTAGAGCACGCCGCTGAGCACCACGGTCGCCGCGATGATCACCATCTGCTCGACGTTGAGCACCAGCGTGCCGAGGTTCCAGACCTGGTCTTTGTACGGCACCGGCAACGTGTGCGTCTCGGTGCCGATGGCCGGCACCATCGTGATCGCGCCGCGGGCCACGTAGCCGATGCCGATCGTCAGCATCACGATCGAGAACGCCGGCTGGCCGAGGATCGGCCGGATCACGAGCCGCTCGAGCACGATGCCGAACGCGCCCATCGCGAGCACCGCTGCCGCGAACGCGAGCCAGAACGGGAAGCCGAGCGAGGTCATCAGGATCAGGCCGATGAAGGCGCCGAGCATCATCAACTCGCCCTGCGCGAAGCTCACGGTTTCGGTCGCCTTGTAGATCAACACCACACCGAGCGCGATCAAGCCGTAGATACAGCCCTGCGCAATGCCGCTGATGACGATCTGAAGAGCCTGCACCCCGAAGCCTCCCCGACGGACTGCTTGCGATGCGCGTTGCGATCGGTGCAGTTTGCTGTTTCTTGTTGCTATGCTCGGCTTGCCAAGCAAGCAGTTGCTTTGTAACGAAGTCGTTGCGCGCGCGTCAGCGTACAAACCCGAAACGCAGCCTGAACGAGGCCCCATGCCGGCCAAACCGAAGACTGATCCGTCCGCCAAGGCGGGCGCCCCCGACAACCGCCGCGCCGACCTGATCCGCGTGGCCGCCCGGCTGTTCCGCGAGAAGGGTTTCGACGGCACCACCATTCGCGACATCGCCCACGCGGTCGGCATGCGCTCGGGCAGCCCGTTCTATCACTTCGCCAACAAGCACGAGCTGCTGATGGCGGTGATGGAAGAAGGCCTGCGGCTCGGGCTCGAGCGCACGCGCGGCGCGGTCGATGAAGCCCTGCCGGCCGCCGACCGCTTCACGCAACTCGTGCGCACGCACTACGGCATCCTGCACGACGTCGGCAGCGATTTCATCCCGGTGATGCTCTACGACTGGCGCTCGCTGCCGCCGCAGTACAAGCGCCGCATCGTCGAGCTCAAAGACCGATACGACGCGATCTGGCAGCGCACGCTCGACGAGCTGCACGACCAGGGCCTGCTGCGCGCCGATGCGAAACTGGCACGCCTGATGATCCTCGGTGCGATCAATTTTTCGGCAACCTGTACCGCGCCAAACCCAAGTCGTCGCGCTCGATGAAGCGCGTCGATCTCGACGAACTGGCCGCGCAAACGGTCGCATTGGTGTTGCATCCGACATGACCCACGTACTCGTTCAACGCGATGGCCCGATCTGGACGGTGACGATCAACCGACCCGAAGTGCGCAACGCGGTCAACGGCGAAACCGCGCACCTGCTCGCGCAAGCTTTCCGCGCGTTCGACGCCGATGCCGATGCCTGCGTCGCGATCCTGCAAGGCGCCGGCGGGCAGTTCTGCGCGGGCGCCGATTTGAAGGCGGTGGCCGGCGGCTTCGATCCTGGCGCCAACACAGCATCGCGCGCGAACCCGCTCAGCACCGACATGAACGCCGATGGCCCGATGGGCCCGACGCGGCTGCGTTTGAGCAAGCCGGTGATCGCCGCGGTCGAAGGCCACGCGGTCGCGGGCGGGCTCGAGCTGGCGCTGTGGTGCGATTTGCGCGTCGCCGGCAGCACAGCCACGTTCGGCGTGTACTGCAGGCGCTTCGGCGTGCCGCTGATCGACGGCGGCACCGTGCGCCTGCCTCGCCTGATCGGCGAGAGCCGTGCGCTCGATCTGATTCTGACCGGCCGCGCGGTCGCTGCCGACGAAGCGTTGATGCTCGGCCTCGCGAACCGCGTCGTGCCCGCGGGCGAGGCGCTTGCCGCGGCGATCGAGATGGCATCGCAAATCGCCGCCTTTCCGCAGCAATGCCTGCGCAACGACCGCGCGAGCGTCGCCGCGCAGCACGGCCTGCCGTTGCGCGACGCGCTCGCGCAAGAGTTCGCGCTCGGGCTGCACACGCTGGACTCCGGCGAAGCGGTGAGCGGCGCGCAGCGTTTCGCGAGTGGCGTGGGGCGCCACGGCAAGTTCACGAACGACTGACAGCCTGAGATCACCTCAGACCCCGTTCGGTCCCTCCGCTCGCGAAGAAACATTTCCATCCCGTTCGTCCTGAGCTTGTCGAAGGACCGCCGCGCACCGGGGAGGCTTCGACAAGCTCAGCCCGAACGGGGTCGAGCAGGATCTGCCCCCTCCCCCTCTGGGAGGATTGGGGTGAGGGCTTGCGACGCGAGACGCACATGTCCGGAAACGGCGAGTCATCGACGGCGGGCTCGCGATAATCGCCCCATGCACTCCGCCACGCCGCTCGACGACGCCGCCGCTTACCAAGTCATCACGGCCCGCGACGCGCGCTTCGATGGCCGCCTGTTCGTCGGCGTCACCTCGACCGGCATCTACTGCCGCCCGATCTGCCGCGTGCGCACGCCG
>JANMWQ010000027.1:0-1832 GCA_031394085.1 Rhizobacter sp.
AGGCCGGCGGGCAGCAACGACAGGAACACCATCATCCCGAGGCCGATGTTCAGGGACCAGAACGCGGGCTGGAGCAACTTGTCGGCGTGCAGGTTGCGCGCGTAGAGCCCGCGCAGGCAGAACAGCATCAGCCCGATGCCCAGCATGCCGTACACACCGAACAGCGCGGCGTGCCCGTGCGCGGCCGTCATGTTCAGGCCTTGCACGTAGTAGAGCGAGGCCGGTGGGTTGATCGCGAAGCCGAGCACACCGGCGCCGAGCGTGTTCCAGAAGCCGACCGCGACGAAGCACATGATCGGCCATTTGTACGCGGCCAGCCACGGGGCGCCCTTCGAGCGGCGATAGGTCTGCAACGCCTCCAGGCCGATCATCGCCAGCGGCACGACTTCGAGTGCCGAGAACACCGAGCCGACCGCGATCACCGAGGTCGGCGTGCCGGTGAAGTACAGGTGGTGCAAGGTGCCCAAGATGCCGCCGAACAGGAACACGATCGTCTCCGCGACGATGGCCCGGTTCGCGCTCGTGGCCCGCACCAGCCCGAGCCGCGTGAAGATCAGCGCGACGACGGCGGTGGCAAAGACTTCGAAGAAGCCTTCCACCCAGAGGTGCACCAGCCACCAGCGCCAGTACTCGATCATCGAGTAATGCGTGTGCTGGCCCCACATCAGCGAGCTGGCATAGAAGCCGCCGATGCAGGTGGCCGACAAGAACACCATCGCGATCAGCCCGCGGGTTTCCGACGGCGTCTTGAGGGCCGGCCACAGCGCGCGGCCGAGCAGCAGCAACCAGAACAGCAGGCCGACGAACAGCAGGATCTGCCAGACGCGGCCCATGCTGGTGTACTCGAGGCCCTGGTTGCCGATCCAGAAGCTGAAGTTCACGCCCAGGTGCTGCAGCGTGCCGAGCCAGCCGGTGATCGTCGAGCCGACCACGATCGCGATCAGCGCCCAGAACAGCACGTCGACACCGAGCTTCTGCAGCTTCGGCTCGTGCCCCGACAACAGCGGGGCGATGTACAGGCCGGTGGCCAGCCAGGCGGTGGCGATCCAGAAGATGCCGACCTGCGTGTGAACCGTGCGGCTCACGACGTAGGGCAGCACCTGCGCCAGCGGGATGCCGAAGAAGGCCTCGCCTTCGACGGCATAGTGCGCGGTGACGACACCCATGCCGATCTGCAACAGCAGCAGGCCGATCACCGCGAAGAAGTACTTGCGCGTCGCCTTCATCGACGGCGTGGCGACGACCGCGATGAACGGGTCGACGGCAGGCGGCGCCAGTTCCGGCTCGTGCGGCTGCCCGCCGTGAAACCACAGCATCGCGCCGATGCCGGCGATCAACAGCACGATGCTGACCATCGACCACATCGCGGCCGAGCCGGTCATCGTGTTGCCGACCAGCGGCTCGTGCGGCCAGTTGCTGGTGTACGAGAGACCGGTCTCGCCGGGGCGATCGGTGGCTGCAGCCCACGCGGTCCAGAAGAAGAAGGCGGTCAACGATTGCCGATCGCCTTTGGCCGGCAACACGCCCTCGCCCATCGCGTATTGCTCGCGGAGTTGGGCGAGCGCCGGGTCGTTGCCGAACAAGGCCTCGTAGTGACCGGCGACCTCGCGGATCGCCTGCGCGCGCTGCTTCGACACCGTTAGCACACCGCGTGATTCGTCGTAGCTGTTGCGACGCATCTCTTCCTTCAGCGTCGCCCCGATCACGGCCCGGTCGACCGTCGTGAGGGTCGGCTGCGCGCGGCTGTGTTCGGCGGTGCGGATCGCCTGCAACGCCAGTGCCTCTCGGTGCAACCAGTCGGCCGACCAGTCGGGCGCCACGTAGGCGCCGTG
>JANMWQ010000031.1:0-3725 GCA_031394085.1 Rhizobacter sp.
GCGCCACCGCTGGCACTATTTCCCGCAGATGGAAGCGGCGCAGGCGCTGCTGCTCAAGACCTACGACTCCGAGACCGACGGCCGCGCCCGCTTCATGGGCCACACCGCGTTCGAAGACCCGGCAACGAAGCCGAACGCGCCGAAGCGCGAAAGCATCGAGGTGCGGACAATGGCGTTCTTCTGACGCCTGCTCGGCCGGTTCAGTAGCCGCGCGCGCGGTCTACGAGGTGCTGCAGTGACGTGCCGCTGCGCAGCGCCGCGATGTTGCGCGCTGCGATCACCGCGGCGCTGCGCGGGTCGGTCGGGGCGGCGATGTGCGGCAACACGGTGATCGCCGGGTGCGGCCAAAACGGGTGCGCCGACGGCAGCGGCTCGGTCGTGAACACGTCGAGCACGGCGCGTCTCAAATGCCCGCTGGCGAGCGCGGCGAGCAAGTCGCCTTCGACAACGTGCGCGCCACGCGCGAGGTTCACCAGGCTGGCACCACGCGGCATCTGCGCGAAGGCCGCAGCGTCGAGCAGGCCGCGCGTCTCGGGCGTCAGCGGCAGCAGGTTGACGGCGACATCGGCCTGCGCGAGCACTTGCGCCATCGTCTCGGCGCTGCGGTGCCAGCCGTGCACGCGGTAGCCGTGCTGCGTCAACAGCTGTGCAGTCGCCCGACCCATCTGGCCCATGCCGAGCACGGCGACCGTGAGCTCGTCGGTGTGGCGCAGCGCAGGCGGCTTCCACACGGCCTTGCGCTGCTGCGCCGCGCAATCGAAAAAGCCGCGCTGCAGGCTCGTCACGGCCCACAGCGCGGTCTGTGCCATCGTCGCGTTCATGGCAGGGTCGACCATGCGCGCGAGCGGCACGCCGGGCGGCACGGTGGCGTCGTCGAGCAGGCGGTCGACGCCGGCCCAGAGCGACTGGATCAGCCGCAGGTTTGGCAAACCGTGCAGGCTGCCGGGCGGCGGGTTGGCGACGAGTGCGATGTCGATCTCGCGCGGCGCCACGGCCTCGCGGTCACGCAGCAACTGTTCGCTCGGCAGCGCGGCTTGAAGCAACGGCCACCACGCGGCCCATTCGTCAGCATCGAAACCGGCTTCGACGAGAACCGCCATCGCTCAGCCCGCCTGCCTTTTTTTGACACGCTGGATCAACCGTTGCAGCGCGCGCTGCACGGTTTGTTCGCGAATCACGCGGCGGTCGCCGGCAAGGTGCAGCAACTCGGCGCGCGTGACTGCGCCTGCCTGCGCGATCGCGAGCCAGACGGTGCCGACCGGCTTCGCCACCGATCCGCCACCCGGCCCGGCGATGCCGGTGACGGCCGCCGAGATCTGCGCCCTCGAGTGCACGAGCGCACCCTCGGCCATCGCGCGCACGACCGCTTCGCTGACGGCGCCATGCGCTGCGATCACGCGTGCATCGACACCGAGCGACTCGGTCTTCGCCTCGTTCGAATAGGTCACGAAGCCGCGCTCGAACCAGTCGCTCGAACCGGCCACCGCGGTGCACGCCGCCGCGATCAAGCCGCCGGTGCACGACTCGGCGGTCGCGAGCATCAGCCCGCGTTGGCGCAACGCTTGCGCGAGCGCAAGCACCAGCGGCTCGAACGTTTGCATCACACGAACCGCCAGAGTGCGATCACGAGCAGCGCGCACAACGCGGCCACGAAGTCGTCGAACAGGATGCCGAAGCCCTGCGCCCAGCCGATCGGCATGCCGCGTCGGCCCTTGAACAGCGCGTCGGCCCACGCGACCGGACCGGGCTTGGCGGCATCGAAGAGGCGGAACAGCGCGAAGGCCCACAGTTGCGCCCAGAACCCGGCCGGCGTGACCAGCCACAGCACCGCCCAGAACGCGAGCACTTCGTCGCAGACGATCGCGCCCGGATCGGCGACGGACAAGTGCCGCGCCGTGATGGTGCAGGCCCACCAGCCGACCAACGTGCCGACGCCGATCAGCAGCGCCCAGCGCGCGTCGCTCATGTGCGGCTGCAGCACGGTGAATGCGACCCAGGCCCAGAGCGTGCCGATGGTGCCGGGCGCGACCGGCGAGAGCCCGCTGCCGAAGCCGAGCGCGACCATGTGTGCCGGGTGCGAGACCAGGAAGCGCCAGGTCGGCTTGCGCGCGGCGATTGCGACCGGCGGGTTCAGTGACGGTGTCGGGTGGTTCATGACTTGAAGTGATCGAAGGCGCCGAAGGTGTCGGCGACCGGCCGACCACCGCGATCGACCAGGCGCAGGCCTGCACTCGCGTCGATGCGGCCGATGCGGCTCACGCAAACGCCGGCAGCATGCGCTGCTGCCGCCACCTGCGCAGCGCGTTGCGGCGGCGCGGTGAACACGAGCTCGTAGTCGTCGCCGCCGGCGAGCGTGCAGGTGCGCTGCAGCGGCTCGGGCAGCGCGCGCAGCACCGCGCTGCGCGGCAGCGCGTCGACCTCGACTTCGGCGCCCACCTTGGAGCGCCGCAGCACGTGCGCGAGATCGCCGAGCAGGCCGTCCGACACGTCGATCGCGCTCGTCGCGATGCCGCGCAGCGCGAGGCCGAGCGCGACGCGCGGCTGCGGCTGCTCCATCGCGACGCGCACGCGCTCGAACCCATCGCCCGCGAGCGCGACGGAGCCGCGAAACGCTTCGAGCGCGAGGCGGGCATCACCGAGCGTGCCGCTGACATACAGGTCGTCGCCGGCTTGCGCGCCCGAGCGCAGCAGCGCCGCGCCCTGCGGCACTTCGCCGAACACCGTGATGCACAGGTTCAGCGAGCCTTGCGTGGTGTCGCCGCCGATCAGTTCGCACTCGTGTTCGTCGGCGAGCGCGAGCAGGCCGCGCGCGAAGCCTTCGAGAAAGCGCTCGTCGGGCCTGGGCATCGCGAGTGCGAGCGTGAACGCGAGCGGCTTCGCGCCGCACGCCGCGAGGTCGGAGAGGTTGACCGCGAGCGCCTTGTGGCCGAGCCGGTCGGGCGCGACGGTGGGCAAGAAGTGACGGCCTTCGACCAGCATGTCGCTCGACACGGCGAGCTGCATGCCCGGTGATGTGGAAAACAACGCGCAATCGTCGCCGACGCCGAGCGCCGCGCGCGTCACGGTACGGGTGAAGTACTTTTCGATCAGGTCGAATTCGCCGAGGGACATGACGGGGCTGTCGAGTGGTGAGGCGGCACGAGCGCGGGCGCGGCCATCGGTGCGAGCGCGGTGCGGGTGAGATGCCGCGCGAACGCTGCGCGGTGTGGCAGCGGCATTATCGGCGGCGCGCACGGCGAAGTCGCACGCGGCGGCCGACTTCTACAATCGTTCTCCCCGAAGCGCCTGTGCGCCGGGCCGCCCGACAACCCCTCCGAGACAAGCCCATGTCCAGCCCCACCCCTGCCGAACAAAAGGCCGCCGAGCTCCGCCGCGACGCGCTCGACTACCACGAGTTCCCGACGCCCGGCAAGGTCGCGATCCACGCGACCAAGCAGATGGTGAACCAGCGCGATCTGGCGTTGGCCTACTCGCCCGGCGTTGCGTTCGCCTGCGAAGAGATCGTCGCCGACCCGGCCGCCGCGTTCAAGTACACCTCGCGCGGCAACCTGGTCGCGGTCATCACCAACGGCACCGCGGTGCTCGGCCTGGGCAACATCGGCCCGCTCGCCAGCAAGCCGGTGATGGAAGGCAAGGCCGTGCTGTTCAAGAAGTTCGCCGGCATCGACGTGTTCGACATCGAGATCGCCGAGAACGACCTCGACAAGCTGGTCGACCACATCGCG
>JANMWQ010000034.1:0-3622 GCA_031394085.1 Rhizobacter sp.
GCCGCCACCGACCGAGATCACCAGCCCGCTCCAGTCGACGGTGCTGAAATCGGCGTGGTTCGCCATCGCCTGGAACAGCGTGTTGACGGCCGGGAAGCTGTGGAAGGTGGCGCCCTTGAGTTCCTTGAACATGCTCGGCAGGTCACGCGGGTTGGCGATCAGGATGTTGGCGCCGCCCATGCGCATCGCCAGCATCATGTTCGTGTTGAAGCCGAAGATGTGATAGATCGGCAGCGCGCAGATCGTCACGACTTGCTGGCCCGCCGGGATCTTCTTCAACGCCGGTTGGTACCAAGCCTCGGACTGCAGGATGTTGGCGACGAGGTTGCGGTGCAGCAGCACCGCGCCCTTGCTGACGCCGGTCGTGCCGCCGGTGTACTGCAGCACCGCGATGTCGTCGGGGCCGACACTCGCGGCCTTGAACGGCTTGCTGCGCCCCTGCGCGACCGCGTCGTTGAAGGCCACGGCGCCGGGCAGGTCGTACGCCGGCACCATCTTCTTCACCTTGCGCACCACGTAGTTGACGATCAGCGACTTCGGAAAGCCGAGCATGTCGCCGAGCGCCGTCGTGATGATCTTCTGGGTCGGCACCGCGCCCAGCACCTGCTGCAAGGTGGTCGCGAAGTTCTCGACGATGATGATCAGCTTGGCGCCCGAATCTTTGAGCTGGTGTTCGAGCTCGCGCGGCGTGTACAGCGGGTTCACGTTGACGACCACGTAGCCGGCGCGCAGCACCGCCGCCACCGCGACCGGGTACTGCGGCACGTTGGGCATCATCAGCGCGATGCGGTCGCCCTTCTCGAGCCCCTGCGCCTGCAGGTAGGCGGCCAGCGCGCGCGAGGCATCGTCGACCTGCGCGAACGTGATGGCCTTCCCCATGAACTTGTAGGCCATGCGGCCGGCGTACTTCTTGAAGCTTTCGTCCAACAGCGCCACGAGCGAGCCGTACTGCTCGACATCGATGTTCGCCGGCACGCCGGCGGGGTACTGCTTTAACCAGGTTTTTTCCATCGATCACTCCGAGAAACAGCGGAAGATTCTGACCGAGCGGCGGAGCTGCCCAGCTAGGGTCTTGCCCGGTTCGGGTGCTGAGTAGCATCGACGCATGAACAATGCACACCCCGCAGCACCCGTTCTCGTGATGGGCGCCGGCGCGATCGGCTGCTGGCTCGGCGGCTGCCTGCAGGCGGCGGGTGTGCCTGTCGTCTTCGTCGGCCGCCCGCGCGTGCTCGCCGGCCTGCGCACGCACGGGCTGACGCTGACTGATCTCGATGGTCGCCATCACCACCTGCCGGCCGCCACCTTGAGCCTTCACGCGCAGGTGCCCGAGGGCATCGCGCCGTCGCTGGTGCTGCTCAGCGTCAAGAGTGGCGCGACCGCCGAGGCCGCGGCCTTGCTCGCCGCCACGTTGCCGGCAGGCACGCCGGTGCTGTCGATGCAGAACGGCCTGTCGAACGCCGACATCGGTCGCGCTGCTGCGCCCGCACTGCGCTGGCTCGCCGGCATGGTGCCGTACAACGTCGCCGAGCTCGGGCCGGGGCGCTACCACCGCGGCACGACCGGCACGCTCGCGGCGCAAGACGACCCCGCGCTGCGCGCACACGCCGCCGCCTTCGAGCGCGCAGGGCTGGCGCTGCAACTGCACGCCGACCTGCGCGCGGTGCAATGGGGCAAGCTGCTGCTGAACCTGAACAACCCGGTCAACGCGCTTTCGGGCCAGCCGCTGCGCGCGCAGCTGATGGAACACGGCTACCGCCAGTGTCTGGCCGCGCTGCAGACCGAGGCGCTCGGTCTGCTGAAGCGCGCGGGCGTCGCACCGGCGCAGGTCAGCGCGTTGCCGCCGCATCGCATCCCGAGCCTGCTGCGCCTGCCCACACCGCTCTTCAAGTTGATCGCCGCACGCATGTTGCGCATCGACCCGAAGGCCCGCTCCAGCATGGCCGACGACCTCAGCGCCGGTCGCGTGACCGAGATCGATGCGCTGTGCGGCGAGGTCGTGCGCCTGGCCGAAGCGCAAGGTCGCAATGCGCCGCGCAACGCGCGCATGGTCGCCCTCGTGACCGCGTGGCCGCAGCGGCCGCTGCCGATGGACGCACGCTCGATGAAGGCAACGCTCGGCCTGTGATCGTCGTGCGCTGGCACATAGGTGACACCACGCACTTGATCTTGTCACGCGGGTGACCCATTGGAAGCGGCCCATCTACAGCGCGATGCTAAGGTTCAGATGGTCCCTGAGCACCTGGGTCGCGCCTGCATTTCATCGCGATCACGAGCCCCGCGGTGATCATCGCGAGACCGCACAAAAAGTCCACGTAGGGTCCGTCTTGCAATGTGTTGTGCGGGTAGGCCATGAAGACAAACAAGGCGCTGACCACCGTCATGGCGAACCCCAACAGCGCAATGCCCAGGCCCAGCAATGCCGATAGCCAGCGTGGCAATGGCAGAAACACGAGGACCCAAGCAAAGACGGCGGTGAAAAGCAGCTTCATGTCTACCGCTCTGTGCAACTCGTCTGGCGTCACCGGTGGTGGCGCTGTGGGGGCTGTTACCACCATGGGCGCTGAAAACTTGAGGTAGAGAACGCCGGAAAGAATGGCCAGCAGGATCCCGCCAAGCAGATAAAACATTCTTTGCATATTTCCCTTCCTGGTTTGAACGCACCAGACCTGCGGCGTGCCTCGGACCGCCTTCGCGCGACCGCCCTTCACCTGTCGAGCCCGACGGGTAAGGATATCGCTGGCAACGACGCAGACAGCACGCCGAACTCAACCCACGGGTGATGTCGGTTACCGGCCGCACGATCGCTGGCTGCGAAGAAACGCACCCCCGTCATCCTGGTGGCGCGAAGGTTGGAGCCCGCTGTCCATCTCTACTCGTCACTCGCGGGTCGCAAGCTTGGCTGATGCCAGCCACCGCCCAGCGCCTGGATCAGCGCGATCGCCGCCGCCTGCCGGCTCGCCGCGAGCTGCGCGAGCGTGCGTCGTGCGCTCAGCGCCGAGGCTTGCGCGGTGACGACATCGGTGTAGCTCACCTGACCCGCCAGATAGCGGTTCAGGAGTTGCTGTTCGGTCAGGTCGGCGGCCTCCGATGCCGCGCGCCGCAGGCCGGCCTGCTCGGCCAGCGCGCGCGTCGCCGAGAGCTGGTCCTCGACCGCCTGAAACGCCGCCAGCACCGTTTGTCGATAGCGCGCCACGGCCGCATCGCGCGCGGCCTCGGCGCCTTCGACGCGGGCGCGCGCGGCGCCGGCATCGAACACGGTCTGCGCGACCGAGAGGCCGAGCGACCACAGCGTGCTCGACGCGTTGAACAGGTCGCCGACCCGGCTCGCCGCGTTGCCGAACGACGCGCTCAGGCCGATGCTCGGGAAGTACGCGGAGCGTTGCACGCCGATGTTGGCGTTGGCCGCTGCGACCGCGCGCTCGGCCGAGGCGATGTCGGGCCGGCGCTGCAGCAGCTCCGACGGCACGACGAGCGGCACGGCCGGCACTGCCATGTTCCAGGTCGCCGGCACGAGCGTGAGCTCGGCCGGCGCCTTGCCCATCAGCACGGCGATCGCGTGTTCGAGTTGTGCGCGGGTGTTGGTCAGCGCAGACAAATCGGCGCGCGCGTTCGCGAGTTGCGT
>JANMWQ010000110.1:0-2405 GCA_031394085.1 Rhizobacter sp.
TTGGGAATCCACTCGCCCTCTTTGCGCGAGTAGTCGAGGTAGAGCATCGAGGCCACGCCGTCGACGCGCAGGCCGTCGAGGTGGTAGCGCTCGAGCCAGAACAGCGCCGACGACAGCAGGAAGCTGCGCACCTCGCTGCGGCCGTAGTTGAAGATCGCGGACTGCCATTCGGGGTGGAAGCCCTGGCGTGGGTCGGCGTGCTCGTACAGGTGCGTGCCGTCGAATTGCGCCAGGCCGTGTGCGTCGGTCGGAAAGTGCGAGGGCACCCAGTCGAGCAGCACGCCGATGCCGCGCCGGTGCAGGTACTCGACGAAGGCCATGAAATCCTGCGGCGTGCCGTAGCGCGCGGTCGGCGCGAAATAGCCGGTGGTCTGGTAGCCCCAGGAGCCGTAGAACGGATGCTCGGTGATCGGCATCAGCTCGACGTGGGTGAAGCCCATGTCGAGCACGTAGTCGGCGAGCGGCACCGCGAGCTCGCCGTAGTTCATGAATTCGCCGTCGCGGCGGCGCCACGAGCCGAGGTGCACCTCGTAAATCGAAATCGGCGCGTCGAGCGCGTTGCGGGCCGCGCGTGTCTGCATCCAGCCGGTGTCCTTCCAGTCGTGCTGCAAATCCCAGACGCGCGATGCGGTCGCCGGTGGGCCTTCGGTCGCGAACGCGAACGGGTCGGCCTTGTCGAGCACCGCGCCGTGCGCCGAGCGGACGCGGTACTTGTAGGTCTGCCCGTGCGGCGCGGCGGGGATGAAGGTTTCCCAGATGCCGGTGCCGTCACTTCGCGCGGTCATCGGCGCGGCCGATTCGTCCCAACCATTCCAGTCGGCGACCACGGCGACCGCGCTCGCATTCGGCGCCCAAACCGCGAAACTCGCGCCACCGGCCGCGCTCGAGAGCTGGCAGCCCAGCTTGTCGGCCAAATGCGTGTGCGTGCCCTCGCGGAACAGGTAGGAATCGGCGTCGGTCCACTGGTGGCGCTGCGGGGCGGGGCGCTCGAGGGTGTCCGGCGCGACAGGTCGTGGCAGTGGGAGGGATGTGGCAGGCATCACCTGACCCTAGCATTCGACGCGTGATCTGCGTGTAGGAACACAGGCAATCCGTCAGTGGGGCGGGCGTCGGTCGAGGCGCACAGGTCGCAGCCCCGGGGCCGAAAACCGGGGGTGACGAACGTCCGGGATAATTGCCGCAGTCGCCGCGCGTCTTCTAACGTCGCTTCCCATCGCGTGAGCGCTCTTCCAGGCGCTCGTGCGCCAGCCTCCACCCACGCTCGTCTGCCCGCTCTTTCGTACCCACTCAGCCCAAAGGTAGCCCATGGCGCAATACGTATTCACGATGAACCGCGTCGGCAAGATCGTGCCGCCGAAGCGGCAGATCCTCAAAGACATTTCCCTCAGCTTTTTTCCGGGCGCCAAGATCGGCGTGCTGGGCACGAACGGCTCGGGCAAGTCGACCCTGCTCAAGATCATGGCCGGCATCGACAAGGACATCGAAGGCGAAGCCACGCCGATGCCCGACCTGAAGATCGGCTACCTGCCGCAGGAGCCGGTGATGAACGCCGACCAGACCGTGCGCGAAGCCGTCGAGGAAGGCATCGGCGGCGCGCTCGCCGCGAAGAAGCGGCTCGACGAGGTCTATGCCGAATACGGCGAGCCCGATGCCGATTTCGACAAGCTCGCCGCCGAGCAGGCCGATCTCGAGGCCATCATCGCCGCCTCGGGCAGCGAGAACTCCGACCAGCAGTTGGAGATCGCCGCCGATGCACTGCGCCTGCCGCCGTGGGAGGCCGTCGTCGGCGTGCTCTCGGGCGGCGAGAAGCGGCGCGTCGCGTTGTGCCGCCTGCTGCTGAGCAAGCCCGACATGCTGCTGCTCGACGAGCCCACCAACCACCTGGACGCCGAAAGCGTCGACTGGCTGGAGCAGTTCCTGCAGCGCTACCCGGGCACGGTCGTCGCGATCACCCACGATCGCTACTTTCTCGACAACGCGGCCGAGTGGATTCTCGAACTCGACCGTGGCCGCGGCATCCCGTACAAAGGCAACTACTCGACCTGGCTGGAGCAGAAGGAAGTCCGCATCGAGCAGGAGCAGAAGACCGAAGACGCTCGCACCCGGGCGATGAAGAAAGAACTCGAGTGGGTGCGCGCGAACCCGAAGGGCCGCCAAGCCAAGAGCAAGGCGCGTCTGGCGCGCTTCGAGGAACTCTCCGACACCGACTACCAGAAGCGCAACGAAACCAACGAGATCTTCATCCCGGTCGGCGAGCGACTCGGCCATGAAGTGATCGAGTTCGAGAACGTCACGAAGAGCTTCGGCGACCGCGTGCTGATCGACAACCTGAGCTTCAAGGTGCCGGCCGGCGCGATCGTCGGCATCATCGGCCCGAACGGCGCCGGCAAGTCGACCTTGTTCCG
>JANMWQ010000125.1:0-3386 GCA_031394085.1 Rhizobacter sp.
GCCGAGGTGCGCCACCTCTTCAGCAAGTACGGCGGCAACATGGGCACCGAAGGTTCGGTCGCGTTCCAGTTCAAGCATGTCGGGCAGTTCGTGTTCGCGCCGGGCACGAGTGAAGACAAGGTCATGGAGGTGGCGCTCGAAGCCGGCGCCGACGATGTCGTCACCGACGCCGACGGCGCGATCGAGGTGCTGTGCGCGCCGCCCGGGTTCGAGGCGGTGAAGGCGGCGTTGGAGGCTGCGGGATTGAAGGCCGACGTGGCCGAGGTCACGATGCGGGCCGAAAACGTGATCGCGTTGTCGGGCGAAGACGGCCAGCGCATGCAAAAGCTGCTCGACATGATCGAGGACCTCGACGACACGCAGGAGCTGTATCACAACGCCGAGATTTCGGAATGAAGAGCGCCGAATGAAAAGAGCAGGGAAATGAAGGTTCTCGTCATCGGCAACGGCGGCCGCGAACACGCGCTCGCCTGGAAGCTCGCGCAATCGCCAAAGGTCGAGACCGTGTTCGTCGCACCCGGCAACGGCGGCACGGCGGCCGACCCGAAGCTGACCAACGTGGCGCTGACCGACTTTGCCGCGCTCGCCGATTTCGCGCAGGCCGAGCAGGTCGCGCTGACGGTCGTCGGCCCCGAAGGCCCGCTCGCCGGCGGCATCGTCGACCTGTTTCGCACGCGCGGGCTGCGTGTGTTCGGGCCGACGCAGGCGGCAGCGCAGTTGGAGAGCTCGAAGGCGTTCGCGAAAGCCTTCATGCAGCGCCACGAGATTCCGACTGCGGCGTTCGAAACCTTCACCGATGCGGCCGCCGCGCACGCTTACGTCGACGAGAAATCGATCGAGAGCGGGGGCGCGCCCATCGTCATCAAGGCCGATGGCCTCGCGGCGGGCAAGGGTGTGGTGGTCGCGATGGGCCTGCCGCAGGCGCACGAGGCGATCGACTGGATGCTGAGTGCCGACGACAACAAGCTCGGCGTGCAGCACAACGCCGGGCAGGCCCGCGTCGTGATCGAGCAATTTCTCGAAGGCGAGGAAGCCAGCTTCATCGTGATGTGCGACGGCAAAAATGTGCTCCCGCTCGCGACCAGCCAGGACCACAAGCGCCTGCTCGACGGCGACGAAGGCCCGAACACCGGCGGCATGGGCGCCTACTCGCCGGCACCGGTCGTCACGCCCGAGGTGCACGCCAAGGTGATGCAGGAGATCATCCACCCGACCATCGCCGGCATGGCCAAAGACGGCACCCTCTTCACCGGGTTTCTCTACGCCGGCTTGATGATCGACGCCCATGGCCAACCCCGCACCGTGGAGTTCAACTGCCGCCTGGGCGACCCCGAAACCCAGCCGATCATGATGCGGCTCAAGAGCGACCTGTTCGACGTGCTGATGCATGCGACCGCGGGTGGCAACGCGGGTGCCCCGGAAGGCACGCTCGACCAGGTCGAGCTCGCGTGGGACCGCCGCGTGGCGCTCGGCGTGGTGATGGCCGCCAGCGGCTATCCGTTGACGCCACGCAGTGGCGATGCGGTGACGAACCTGCCGGCCGATGCGCCCGACACGATGGTCTTCCACGCCGGCACCGTGCCCGGCGTGAGCGGCCCGGTCACCTCGGGTGGGCGTGTGCTGTGCGTGACGGCGCTCGGCGACTCCGTCGAGCTCGCCCAGCAACGCGCCTACGACGTGCTGCACGGCATCCACTTCGAGGGTGCGCAGTACCGGCGCGACATCGGCCACCGGGCGATCGAGCGGTGAACACGAACCCGGGCGTCAGCACGCAGGCCGTGCGCGACTACCTGCTCGGCCTGCAGGACCGCATCGTCGCGGCAATAGAAGCCGAAGACGGCCAGCCATTCATCACCGATGCCTGGCAGCGCGAGCCCGGCGGCAAACTCGAAGGCGAGGGCCGCTCGCGCCTGCTCGAAGGCGGCGCGGTGATCGAGCGTGGCGGCTGCAGCTTCTCGCACGTCAAGGGCAAGGTGCTGCCGCCGTCGGCCACGCAGCACCGTCCCGAGTTGGCGGGTGCGCCGTTCGAGGCGATGGGCGTGTCGCTGGTCTTTCACCCGCTCAACCCGATGGTGCCGACGGTGCACATGAATGTGCGCATGCTGGCGGCGTTGCCCGAAGGCAAGGAGCCCGTCACCTGGTTCGGTGGCGGCATGGACCTGACGCCCTACTACGGCTTCGAAGAAGACGCGGCGCACTTCCACCGCATCAACCGCGACGCGCTCGCGCCGTTCGGCGACGACAAGTACCCGCGCTTCAAACAGTGGTGCGACGAGTATTTTTTCCTCAAGCACCGCGACGAGCCGCGCGGCATCGGCGGCGTGTTTTTCGACGACTTCGCCGAGCTCGGTTTCGAGCGCAGCTTCGAGATGCTGCGCGCCGTCGGCGATGCGCTGATCCCGGCCTACCTGCCGATCCTGCAGCGGCACAAACACGACGCCCACGGCGAACGCGAGCGCGCGTTCCAGACCTACCGGCGCGGCCGCTACGTCGAGTTCAACCTGGTGTTCGACCGCGGCACGCTGTTCGGCCTGCAATCGGGCGGCCGCACCGAGAGCATCCTGATGTCGATGCCGCCGGTCGTGACCTGGCGCTACGACTGGCATCCCGAGCCGGGCACGCCCGAGGCGCGGCTGTACAGCGATTTCCTGCGCCCGCGTGATTGGTCCGACTGGAAGCCTGCTTGATTCAGCGAGCCGCGCGTGTCGGCATCTTCGGCGGCAGTTTCGACCCGGTGCACAACGCGCACGTCGCACTCGCCCGGCAGGCGCTGGCCGAGCTTGCCCTCGACGAGCTGATCTGGCTGCCCGCCGGCCAGCCGTGGCAGAAGCGCCGCGGGCTCGCGCCGGTGGCCGATCGCGAGGCGATGGTTCGGCTCGCCATCGAGGGCGAGCCGCGGTTCACGCTGTCGCGCATCGAGATCCTGCGCAGCGGGCCGAGCTACACGGTCGACACCGTGCGCGAGTTGCGCGCAGAACGCCCCGGTGTCAGCTGGCATCTCGTCATCGGCCAAGACCAGTACGCCGGTTTCCACACCTGGCACGGCTGGGAAGAACTGCTCGGCCTCGTGACACTCGCCGTGGCAAACCGGGCCGCCGATCGGCCCGATGCGCCGCTGCGCGCCGACCCGCAAGTGCTACGCGTGCCGCACGAAGCCGTCACGCTGCCGATGATGGACGTCTCGTCGACCGACATCCGCGCGCGCCTCGCCCGCGGGCAGGGCATCGACGGTCTGGTGCCCGCCCCGGTGGCGCGCTATATTGCCCGCCATCATCTTTATCAAGACCAACCCCCGCCCAGGAGCTGAATGGACATTCGTAAACTGCAACGCGTCATCGTCGATGGACTGGAAGACGTCAAGGCCCAGAACATCCTCGTGTTCAACA
>JANMWQ010000184.1:0-3745 GCA_031394085.1 Rhizobacter sp.
CCGCATCACCGACCACGCGCCCGTCAGCGCGAGCACGGCCATGCCGATGGCGACAAGCAGATCGGGCCACGCCGCGCCGGTGCCGAACACGCCGAGCGCGGCGAAGCCGACCGCGATGTTGCCGACCGCGTCGTTGCGCGAACAGATCCAGACCGAGCGCATGTTGGAGTCACCGTTGCGGTAGCGGTAGAGCGTCCACGCGACGAACACGTTGACCGCGAGCGCGAGCAGCGCCACCGCGCCCATCGTCAGCGGCAGCGGTGGCGTGCCGTCCAGCGCGCTCCACAGCGCGCGGCCGAGCACGAAGAGGCCGAAGCCCGCCATCGACGCCGCCTTCAGCAGCGAGGCCTTGGCGCGCCAGGTGAGTGCCATCGACAGCACGGCGAGCGAGAGGCCGTAGTTGGCCGCGTCACCCAAAAAATCGATCGCGTCGGCGAGCAGCGAGACCGAACCCGATTGCACGCTGCCGGCGATCTCGACGCCGAACATCGCCGCGTTGAGCAGCAGCGCGATCCACAGCACCTTGCGGTACGCAGGGTCGGCGGAGGGCGGTGGAGGCGGGCAGCAGTGGGCAGACATCGCAGTCATCCTTTCGAGGTGCGGAGCTGCGATTTTGCGGCAAGACCTTGTCGTCACGCCGACCCGACACGGCCTGGGGCGATGCATCGTGCGAGCGTGCCCGACAATCTGCCGATGGCCCCTGAAATCCTCGCCGGCGACAACTCGCCGCTGCTCCACAACCTCAACCCCGAACAGCTCGCTGCGGTGACCCTGCCGGCGCGCCCGGCGCTGATCCTGGCCGGCGCCGGCTCGGGCAAGACCCGCGTGCTCACCACCCGCATCGCGTGGTTGATTCAAACCGGCCAGCTCTCGCCCGGCGGCGTGATGGCCGTGACCTTCACGAACAAGGCGGCGAAAGAGATGCTGACGCGCCTCGGCGCGATGCTGCCGATTCCGGTGCGCGGCATGTGGATCGGCACCTTCCACGGTTTGTGCAACCGTTTCTTGCGCGCGCACTGGAAGTTGGCGGCGCTGCCCCAGGGGTTTCAGATCCTCGATTCGGCCGATCAGCTCTCGGCTGTCAAGCGCGTCATCAAGGCGATGAACCTCGACGAGGAACGCTTCGTGCCGAAGCAGGTCACGTGGTTCATCGCCGGCTCGAAAGACAACGGCTACCGCCCGAAAGACTGCGAGGTCAAAGACGAGCAATCGCGCGTGCAGGTGCAGGTCTATCAAGCCTACGAAGACCAGTGCCAGCGCGAGGGCGTGGTCGATTTCGCCGAGCTGATGCTGCGCACCTACGAGCTGATGCGCGACAACGACGCGCTGCGCCAGCACTACCAGCACCGCTTTCGCCACATCCTGGTCGACGAGTTTCAAGACACCAACCGGCTGCAATACGCCTGGCTGAAGATGTTCGCCGGCCCAGAGACTTCGGTCTTTGCAGTGGGCGACGACGACCAAAGCATCTACGCCTTCCGTGGCGCGCAGGTCGGCAACATGGCCGCGTTCGAGCGCGAGTTCAAGGTCGATCAGGTCATCAAGCTCGAGCGCAACTACCGCTCGTTCGGCAACATCCTCGATGCGGCCAACGAGCTGATCTCGCGCAACACGAACCGCCTCGGCAAGAACCTGCGCACCGAGGCCGGGCCGGGTGAACCTGTGCGCGTTCGCGAATCACCGAGCGATTTCGACGAGGCGCGCTGGTTCGTCGAAGAAGCGCAGCAACTGCACCGCGAAGGCACGGCGCGCAGCAGCATCGCGCTGCTTTACCGAAGCAACGCGCAGAGCCGCGTGATGGAGAGCGCGCTGTTCAACGCGAGCGTGCCGTACAAGGTCTACGGGGGCTTGCGCTTCTTCGAGCGCGCGGAGGTGAAGCACGCGCTGAGCTACCTGCGGTTGATCGAGAACCCGAGCGACGACACGAGCTTTTTGCGCGTCGTCAATTTCCCGACGCGCGGCATCGGTGCGCGCTCTGTCGAGCAACTGCAAGACGCGGCCAGGGCCAGCGGCCGCAGCCTCTACCAAAGCGTCGGCGCACTGAGCGGCAAGGCCGGCGTGAACCTGCAGGCGTTCGTCGCGCTCGTCGACGGCATGCGCGAGACAACGCGCGGCATGACCTTGCGCGACATCATCGAGCACATGCTCGAAGCCTCGGGCCTGGTCACGTTCTACAAGACCGACAAGGAAGGCCAGGACCGCCTCGAGAACCTCGACGAACTCGTCAACGCGGCCGAAGCGTTCGTGACCCAAGAGGGTTTCGGCAAAGACGCGATCGGCCTGCCGGTCGACGAGCACGGTGGTGCCGACTACAAGACCAGCGAAGCCGGCCGCGCCGAGTTCAGTACGCCGGGCGCGCAGGCCGTGACCGGCGCCGTCATCACGCCGTTGCCCGACCTCGCACCCGATGCCGAAACCGGCGAGATCATGTCGCCGCTCGCTGCGTTTCTCACCCACGCTTCGTTGGAGGCCGGCGACAACCAGGCGCAGGCCGGGCAAGACGCGATCCAGCTGATGACCGTGCACTCGGCCAAGGGCCTGGAGTTCGATTGCGTCTTCATCACCGGCTTGGAAGAAGGCCTGTTCCCGCACGAGAACTCGGCCTCCGACCCCGATGGCCTGGAAGAAGAACGCCGCCTGATGTACGTGGCGATCACGCGCGCACGCAAGCGCCTGTACCTGAGCTTTTCGCAGACGCGCATGCTGCACGGCCAGACGCGCTACAACGTCAAGAGCCGCTTCGTCGACGAGTTGCCCGAGGCCGCGCTGAAGTGGATCACGCCGCGCAACCAGGGTTTCGGCTCGGGTTTCCAGCGCGACTACCAGGCCGCGTGGGCGCGCGGATCGGGCTTGCACTCGATCGTCGGCGCCGGCAATGTCAGCGGCATTCCGAGCGCGCCAGCGATCGTGCCGAAGGCGCCGAGCCACGGTTTGCGGTCGGGCCAGAGCGTGTTCCACACCAAGTTCGGCGAGGGTGTGATCATCACGCTCGAAGGCTCGGGCGTCGATGCGCGCGCGCAGGTCAACTTCGGGCGCCACGGCATGAAGTGGCTGGCGCTGTCGGTCGCCAAGCTCACGCCGATCGCCTGAAAGCTATGCTTCACACCTGTGTTTCAGGAGACGCACCATGCACACCATGATTCGCTCAAACATCGTTCTCGCCACTGCAGTGGCGGCGGCCGCACTCGCCGGCTGCGCCACGATCCAGGTCGACGCGCAATGGCGCAATGTCGAGTTGCCGGCGAGCTACCTGCGCAACTCGACCGTGCTGGTGAGTTGCGAGACCGGCGAAGTGGTGGTCAAGCGCATCTGCGAAGACCAGCTCGGGGCCGACTTGCGCGCGCGCGGCGTGCGCGTGATCGTCGCGGCGCCGGGCGCGTTGCCGGCCATCGCGCCGAACGGTCCGACCGACGTGCAATACCTGCCGCTGGCGCGCGAGAACGGCGCGAAAGCGGTGTTCAGCGTCAGCGTCGGGTTGGCCTCGCAAGCCGTCAGCCAAGGCGTCTCGCTCGGCCTCGGCCTCGGCGGCTTCGGCCGCAATCTGGGGGGCGGCGTGGGCGTTTCGGCGCCGATCGGCGGCGGGCAGGTCAGCCAGGGATATGCCGCGAGCAGCCGCGTCACCGATGTCGCCTCGGGTCGGTTGATGTGGACCGCGCGGGCCAGCTCGCCGGCTTCGTCCGATGTCAACCAGCAGTTCGTCGAACTGTCGAAGAGCGTGCTCGACGCGGCGGCAGCGGCTGGGTTG
>JANMWQ010000206.1:0-4460 GCA_031394085.1 Rhizobacter sp.
GATCGATGGCAAGGAGCCGATCAAGGAACACCTGCTCATCACGCGCTACAACCCGAACCGGGTCGAGGGCGGACAAATGCTGTCGCTCGGCGACATCAAAGACATTTTGCGCATCGAGCTGATCGGCGTGATCCCCGAATCAGAGACCGTGCTCGACGCCTCGAACCAGGGCGTGCCGGCCGTGCACCTGAAAGGCACCGACGTGTCGGAAGCCTACAAGGACGTGGTCGCGCGCTTTCTGGGCGAGACGCGGCCGATGCGCTTCACCGAAGCAGTCAAACCCGGCTTCTTCAAACGCGTATTCGGTGGGAGGTAAGGCATGTCTTTTCTCTCTTTTCTTCTCGGCGAGAAGAAGAAGACCGCCAGCGTCGCCAAGGAGCGGCTGCAGATCATCCTCGCGCACGAGCGAAGCGGCCGCGGCGCGAGCCGCCCCGACTACCTGCCGGCGTTGCAGAAAGAGCTGATGGCGGTGATCTCGAAGTACGTGTCGATCCGGCCCGAGGACATCAAGGTGCACCTCGAACGCCAGGACAACCTCGAGGTGCTGGAGGTCAAGATCGAGCTGCCCGAAGCGCTGCGCTGACGCCGCGCCGCGCTGACGCTGACGCCGCGCTGCGCTGCGACGCAGTCAGGGCGCGGGGCTGTCCCCGCCCATTTTCATCATCGCCTCTTTGATCTGAGCGGTGCTCAGGTCATGCTGGTGCGTCGCGATCGACCAGTTGTGGCCGAACGGGTCTTGCACCTGGCCGTAGCGGTCGCCCCAGAACATGTCGGCGACTGGCATCGTCGGCGTGGCGCCGGCCGCCACGGCCTGCGCGAAGCTCGCGTCGACATCGGGCACGTACAAGTGCAGCGTGACCGGCGAACCCTTCAATGTCTTCGGGCCGAAGCACTTCCATTCGGGCATTTCGTCGACCAGCATCAGCACCGAGTCGCCGATGCGGATGCTCGCGTTCATCAGCTTGCCGTCTGGACCGTCGAGGCGATTCAGCTCGACGGCGCCGAAGGCCTTTTTGTAGAACCCGATCGCGTCGCTCGCGCCAGCGCAGATGAGGTGCGGTGTCAGCGTGTGCATGCCCTCGGGGATCGGCTTGACTTGGGGTTGGCTCATGGCGAGGCTCCTTGATTGGGAAGATGAAGATTGGTCGAGGCTTCGCCGGTTTGCAAGGCCTCCACCGCCATGACGGACGAGTGGGCGTGAAATCGACATCGGGTTGCGGAATACAGCGGCGCCGGCCGACGTCTACCCGAGTGCGGACAACACCGTCCGCGACCTGACCCCACGCCGCAATGAACTTCCTGACCCGCTCCGCTTGCCTTCTGACTCTGTCCGCCGCCGTGCTCGGCGGCTGCGCCTCGATGACCCGGCGCCCGCGAACGTCGCCGACGGCGTGCTCGTGGGCGCGAACGGCATGACGCTCTACACCTTCGACAAAGACACGACTGGCAGCGCCAGGTCGGTGTGCAACGGCCCGTGCGCGACCAACTGGCCGCCCCTGGTGGCCACCGAAGCCGACAAGGCGAACGGCGACGACGGCAAGAAGCAGTGGGCGATGAAGGGCAAGCCTCTGTACTTCTGGGCCAAGGACACGAAGCCCGGCGACAAGACGGGCAACGGCGTGCTGGGCCTTTGGCATACCGCCAAGCCCTGAGTCCAAAGCACGCCCGCTGACACGGGTGGGTCGGCCCGCGTCTTGCACGAGAATCGCTTGAACCGTGCGCGCCGCACCATGCGGCGTCCGGTCATCAGAAGGACGTGCACAGTGGCCAAAATCCCTCCCGGCGTGGGCCCGCAGTTCCCGCAGGTCGTGGTGCTGTTCGGTGCGACCGGCGACCTGGCGCGGCGCAAGTTGCTGCCGGGCATGTTCCACCTCGCGAGCGCCGGCTTCATCCCGGGGTGCCGGATCATCGGCGTCTCGCTCGATGAATTCAGCGTCGACGATTTTCGCGCTGCGGCGCGCAGCGCGCTCGACGAGTTCTCGAGCCGCAAGGTCGTCGACGGCGACTGGGAAAAATTCGCCGCGGGCCTCGACTACGTGCCGCTCTCGGCCGGGCCGGCCGCGCTGCGCGCTGCGGTCGACGCTGCGGAGGCGGCGCTCACCAATGGATCGGTCACCGAATGCCGCCGCCTGCACTACCTGAGCGTGCCGCCGAGCGGGGCGCTCTCGGCCGTGCGCCTGCTCGGCGAGGCTGGCCTGGTCGAGCGCTCGCGCATCGTGATGGAAAAGCCCTTCGGCACGGACAAGGCCAGCGCGGTCTCGTTGAACTCGCAACTGCACGAGGTGTTCGCCGAAGAACAGATTTTTCGCATCGATCACTTTTTGGGCAAGGAACCGGCACAAAACATCCTTGCATTCCGCTTCGCGAACGGCCTGTTCGAGCCGATCTGGAACCGCAACTTCATCGACCACGTGCAGATCGACGTGCCCGAGACGCTCGGCCTGGGCAAGCGCTCGGGCTTCTACGAGCAGACCGGCGCTTACCGCGACATGGTGGTCACGCACCTGTTCCAGATCCTCGGCTTCATGGCGATGGAGCCGCCGACCTCGCTCGAGCCCGCACCGATCAGCGAGGAGAAAAACAAGGTCTTCCGCAGCATGCTGCCGATCCAGCCGCACGACGTGGTGCGCGGCCAGTACAGCGGCTACCGCGCCGAAGACGGCGTCGACCCCGAATCGGAGACCGAAACCTTCATCGCGTTGAAGTGCTTCATCGACAACTGGCGCTGGGCCGGCGTGCCGTTTTTCCTGCGCACCGGCAAGCGGCTCGCCGAAGGGCAACGCATCATCTCGATCGCGTTTCGCGAGCCGCCGAAGAGCATGTTCCCCGCGGGCTCGGGCGTCGGCGCACAGGGGCCCGATCACCTGACCTTCGACCTGGCCGATGCGTCGAAGATGAGCCTCTCGTTCTACGGCAAGCGCCCTGGCCCGGGCATGCGGCTCGACAAGCTGAGCCTGCAGTTCGCGATGCACGACACCGGCTTCATCGGCGATGTGCTCGAAGCCTACGAGCGGCTGATTCTGGATGCGATGCGCGGCGACCGCACGCTGTTCACCACCGCCGAAGGCATCGAGCGGTTGTGGGAAGTCTCGACGCCACTGCTCGAGGCGCCGCCGCCGGTGCGGCTGTATCCGCCGGGCTCGTGGGGGCCGAAGTCGGTTCACCAGCTGATCGCGCCGCACGCGTGGCGGCTGCCGTTCGAGCGCGCGTGGCGCGATCCGAACAAGGCGGGCGGCTGATGCTCACATCGCCGTCAATGAGCGACGCCACCGGCGTGCCGCTGCCGACTGCCACCGCCGATGCGTGCCTCAACTGCGGTCATGCGCTCACACCGGAGCGGCTCAACTTTTGCCCGGCCTGCGGGCAAGACACGAACATCAAACCGCCGACCCTGCGCGAGTTCGCGCAGCAGTTCGGTGGCAGCTACATCGCGGTCGAGGGCGCGCTGTGGCGCAGCCTGAGGCTGGTGCTGTTCAAGCCCGGCGTGTTGACGCGTGAGTACCTTGCCGGCCGACGGCGGCAATACGTGCTGCCGCTGCGGCTGTACCTCACGGTCAGCATGCTGGTGTTGTTGCTGTTTCAGGTGGTCGCGGTGGTCGATGTGCGCGGGCTCGAGGCGTCGCTGGCCAAGATGCCGCCGCGCGAGATGGACATCGCGTTGATCTCGTTTTTGCCCGGCCGCGCCGGCTTGAAAGACGGCGCGTTCTACTGCACCGATCTGCCGGCCTGGGTGTGCGGCAGGCTGAAGGCGCGCATCACGCTCGATTCACGCGGCATGGTGGAGCAGGTCAAACAATCGACCGATCGCATCCGCTCGCATGCCGGGGCGGCGATGTTCGTGCTGTTGCCGGCCTTCGCGTTTTTCTGTTGGGTCGCCTACTGGAACCGGCGCCTGCGTTACACCGAGCATCTGGTATTCGCATTGCACCTGCATGTGTTTTGGTTCGTGATGCTGGGGCTGATGTTGACCGGGCAAGGTTGGCTCGCCGGCGTCGCCGCGCTGCTGACGCCCACCTACACGCTGTTCGCGATGCGCCGTGTGTACGGTGGCCGCTGGTGGCCGCGGTTGCTGCGTGCCGCGGCCATCAGCGTGTTCTATGCCGTCGCGCTGTTCCTGAGCGTGTCGCTGATCGGGCTTTGGGCTTTTCTCGTTTGAATCGGATCACAACGCGACGGTGATCTCGTACGAGCGCAGCCGCGCGGCGTGGTCGAAGATCTGCGAAGTGATCATCAGCTCGTCGGCGCCGGTGCGCTCGACGAACGCGAGCAGCTGGCGGCGTACCGTTGCGGGCGAGCCGATCGCGGCGCACGAAAGCACCGAGTTGAGCAATGCGCTTTCTTGCGGGCCGAGGCTCTCGCGGTAGCCGGCTTTCGGCGGCTGCAACTGCCCCGGCCGGCCGCTGCGCAAGGCGACGAAGGCCTGCTGCATCGAGGTGGCGCGGAACTGCGCTTCTTCATCG
>JANMWQ010000213.1:0-4919 GCA_031394085.1 Rhizobacter sp.
GCACCGGTGCTGCACGCGCTCGACCTGCAACTCGTCGCCTGGACGCGCCGCGGCTTCGACACCGTGCGCCGCGATCCCGCCGACGTGCTCGCGCGCCTGACCCGCAGGCTCGGGCCTGGCGACATCCTGCTGCTGCACGACCACCACACCGCGCTCACCGCGAGCGGCCAGCCGGTCACGCTCGAAGTGTTGCCGCCGCTGCTGCAGCGGTTCGCGCAATGGCGACTGCACGCGGTGACTTTGCCCGAAGCCCTCGCCGCATGAACGACATCACCGCCACACCGCACACCGACTGGCCCGCGCTGCTCGAGGCCGCCAGCGCGCCCTACCGCGGTGCGGGCCGCTTCGCCTGGCGTTTCGCGCGCGGCAAGCTCGGCATCGACCCGGTGTTTCGGCACCTGCTGCAGAGCGGCCTGATCCCGCCGAACGCGCGCGTGCTCGACATCGGCTGCGGCCAGGGCCTGCTCGCGAGCCTGCTGCATCGTTGCGGCGAATTCGAGCGCAGTGGGCGCTGGCCGAACGGCTGGGCTGCGGCGCCGGCGCCGGCGCAAGTGACCGGCATCGAGATGATGCCGCGCGATGTGCACCGCGCGAAGACCGCGCTCGGCGACAGCGCCGAGTTCATCTGCGGTGACATGCGCCACACGCCGTTTCCCGAGGTCGACGCGGTCGTGATCCTCGACGTGCTGCACTACATCACGATCCCCGAGCAGAACGAATTGCTCGCACGCGTGCGCCGCGCGCTGCCGGTCGGCGGCACGCTGCTGCTGCGCATCGGCGATGCGTCGGCCAGGCGCGGCTTCGTCACCAGCCAGTGGGTCGACCGGATCGTCACCTTCGTGCGTGGCCACCGCGTCGTGCCGCAGTTCTGCCGCACGCTGCCCGCGTGGGCCGCGCAGCTCGAGTCGCTCGGTTTCGAGGTTCACAGCCAGCCGATGAGCCACGGCACGCCGTTCGCCAACGTGCTGCTGGTGGCGCGGGTAAAAGGCACGTCATGAGGCCGCTGGCGATCACGGCCGCGACACTAACGACCGCGCTCGGCGCCGGTAACGCGGTGACGTTCGAAGCGCTGCGCACCCAGCGCAGCGGCCTCGCGCCGGTGCGCTTCATGGACTTCCCGCTGCCGACCTGGACCGGCGAGGTCGACGGCGTCGATGCGGTCGCGCTGCCCGCCGATCTGGGCGAGTTCGATTGCCGCAACAACCGGCTCGCGTGGCTCGGCCTGCAGCAAGACGGCTTTCTCGACGCGGTGGCCGCCGCGCGCACGCGCTGGGGCGCGCGGCGTGTCGCGGTCTTCCTCGGCACCAGCACCTCGGGCCTGCTACAGACCGAGCTCGCCTACCGCCACCGCACAGCCGACGGCGCGCTGCCAGTCGACTTCCACTACGGGCCGACCCAGAACACGTACTCGGTCGCCGATTTCGTCGCGCGTGCCTTGCAGCTCGACGGCCCGGCCTGGGTCGTCTCGACCGCCTGCTCGTCGAGCGCGAAGGTGTTTGGCAACGCGGCGCGGCTGATCGAGGCCGGGCTGATCGATGCGGCGCTCGTCGGCGGCGTCGACAGCATGTGCCTGACGACGCTGCACGGCTTCAACTCGCTGGAGCTGCTGTCGACCGAGATCTGCCGGCCGTGGGGGGGGGCGCGCCACGGCTTGTCGATCGGCGAGGCCGCGGCGTTCGCGCTCGTCGAACGCGACGCCGCGGCGCCGCCGCAGGGCTGGCTGCTCGGCGTCGGCGAGAGCAACGATGGCTACCACATGAGCACGCCGCACCCCGAAGGCCTGGGTGCGATCGCGGCGATGCGCGCAGCGCTCGCCGGCGCCGGCCTGCAGCCCGGTGACATCGACTACATCAACCTGCACGGCACCGCGACGCCGAGCAACGACGCCGCCGAAGACGCCGCGGTCGCGAGCGTGTTCGGCCACGCGACGCCGTGCAGCTCGACCAAGGGCGCGACCGGCCACACGCTGGGCGCGGCCGGTGGCGTCGAAGCCGCGATCGCACTGCTCGCGATGCGCTTTGGTCTGATGCCGGCGGGGCTGAACATGAAGCGCATCGACCCTGCGCTGCACATGAACTACCTCACCAGCAATCGCATCGTGCCGTTGCGCCGCGTGCTGTCGAACTCCTTCGGATTCGGTGGCTCGAACGCGAGCCTGGTGCTGGGGGCGGCGCAATGACCGCGCTGAAAGTTTGGGTGCAAGGGATTGGGCTGCTCGGGCCGGGCATGGCCTCGTGGGCCGCATCGCTCGATGTGCTGCGCGGCGCCGCACCGTACCGCAGCGCGCCGACCGCCCTGCCCGCGCCCGCGCGCCTGCCACCGGCCGAGCGCCGCCGCGCCGGTGCGGCCGTCAAACTCGCACTCGCGGTCGCCGACGAAGCGGTCGCGCAGGCCCAGGTCGACGCGGCGCTGCTGGCCACCGTGTTCACGTCGAGCAGCGGCGAAGGTTTGAACTGCCACCTGCTGTGCGAAACACTCGCCACGCCCGCGCCGATGGTCTCGCCGACACGTTTCACGAACTCGGTGCACAACGCGGCCTCGGGCTGCTGGCACATCGCGGTCGGCAGCCGCGCGTCGTCGACCAGCCTGTGCGCGTTCGACGGCAGCTTCGGCGCCGGGCTGATCGAGGCCGCCGCCAGCGTCGCGTTGAGCCACGCGCCGGTGCTGCTGGTGGCGAGCGATTCGCCCTACCCCGAGCCGCTCAACGCGACCCGGCCGCTGCCCGATCACTTCGGCCTCGCGCTCGTGCTGGCGCCGGCCGCCGACGCCCGTTCGATTGCCGCGCTGACGATCGCCACGGTCGACGCGCAGCACCAAGCGAGCGTCTGTGCCGACGCCGCGCTCGACGCGTTGCGCCGCGCGATCCCGGCTGCCGCCGCGCTGCCGTTGCTGGTCGCACTCGCGCAGCGCGGCGCACGGCACAGCATCGTGCTCGACTACCTCGACCGGATGCGGCTGCAGGTCGACATCTCGTGAGTGCCGTCGTCACCCCGCTGAACCGCGACGGGATCGCCGCGCTGATCCCGCACAGCGGCACGATGTGCCTGCTCGCGCGGCTCGATGCGTGGAGCCTGCAGCACATCGTCTGCGCCGCGACGAACCACCGCGACCCCGCACACCCGCTGCGCACACGCCGCGGCCTGCTCGCGCCCGCCGCGATCGAGTACGCGGCGCAGGCGATGGCGCTGCACGGCGCGCTGATCGGCCAGGCCACCGGCGCGCCGGTGACGCCGGGCTACCTGGCGAGCGCGCGCGGGGTGCAACTGCACGTGCTGCGGCTCGACGACCTGCCTGCCGCCATGCCCGACGAGTTGCGCATCGAAGCGACACGCCAGGCCGGCGACGCGCGCCAGATCCTCTACGCCTTCACCGTCCACCACGCCGACCGCCTGCTCGCCGAGGGGCGCGCCGCGGTCGTGCTCAACACACCGCTGACTGCATGAACGGCATGACCGACACCCCAAAGAAACGCGCGATCGTCACCGGCGCCAGCGGCGGCCTCGGCCGCGCGATCGCGCTGCGCTTGGCACGCGACGGCTTGCATGTGATCGTGCACGCCAACAGCCGGCTCGACGCAGCCACGGCCCTCGCGGCCGAGATCGCCGCAGCCGGCGGCAGCGCCGAGCCGGTCGCGTTCGACGTGACCGACCGCGCGGCCACGCACGCGGCCTGCGCGAAGCCGCTCGAAGCGGGGCCGGTGCAGGTCATCGTCAACAACGCCGGCACCCACGACGACGCCGCGTTCCCGGCGCTGCGCGAATCGCAGTGGCATGACGTGATCGCTGTGTCGGTCGACGGCTTCTTCAACGTCACGCAGCCGCTGACGATGGCGATGATCCGCACCCGCTGGGGCCGCGTGATCAACATCTCGTCGGTCGCGGCGCTCACCGGCAACCGCGGCCAGGTGAACTACGCCGCCGCGAAAGGTGCGCTGAACAGCGCCACCAAAGCGCTCTCGCTCGAACTCGCGAGCCGCGGCATCACGGTCAACGCGGTCGCGCCCGGCATCATCGAATCGGGCATGGCCGAAGGCACGTTCGACAAAGCCGTGATCGACCGCATGGTGCCCGCCAAGCGCACCGGCCGCGCAGAAGAAGTGGCTGCGCTGGTCGCGTTTCTCGCGTCGGACGAGGCCGGCTACATCAGCGGGCAGGTGATCTCGATCAACGGCGGAATGGCCTGAACGCCCAGATCGGCAGGCTCAGTCGCGCATCTCCATCGCTCGGTTCAGGCTCAGCGCCGCAAGCGTGCAGGCCGCGCCCGAGAGCAGGTAGACGCTGACGTAGCCGAGCCCGAAGTTGGCCGAGAGACCGAGTGCGACCAACGGCGCAAACGCGGCGCCGATCAGCCAGGCGAGGTCGGAGGTGAGCGCGGCGCCGGTGTAGCGGTACTTCGCGCCGAAGTTCGAGCTCACCGCACCGGCCGCCTGCCCGTACGAGAGGCCGAGCAGCACGAAGCCGAGCAGGATGAAGACATCCTGGCCGAACGTGCCGCCGTCGAGCAGCGTCGGCGCGAAGCCGCTGAAGACCGCGATCATCACCGCGAAGGTGCCGAGCGTGCGGCGCCGGCCGATGCGGTCGGCGATGTAGCCCGACGCGACGATGCCGCCCGCGGCGAGCACCGCGCCGATCATCTGCACGACCAGAAATTCGGCGATCGATTGGGTCGTGTAGAGCTTGATCCACGACACCGGGAACACCGTGATCAGGTGGAACAACGCGTAGCTCGCGAGCGCGGCGAACGCGCCGATCAGCAGCGTCGAGCCCTTCTCGCGCACGACCTCGCGCACCGGCGTCGGTGTGAGCTCGAGCGTGTCGAGGAGATGCGCGTACTCGGAGGTCGCGACCAGCCGCAGCCGTGCGAACAGCGCGACCACGTTGATCGCGAACGCGACGTAGAAGGTGTAGCGCCAGCCCCAG
>JANMWQ010000246.1:0-2472 GCA_031394085.1 Rhizobacter sp.
ACGAACTGGTGCACGCCGGTCAGGCCGCCGACCGTGACCCAGTCGGCCACATGCACATGGCCGGCGAGCGTGGCGTTGTTCGCGAGCACGGTGTGGTTGCCGACCTGAACGTCGTGCGCGAGGTGCACGTAGGCCATCACCCAGTTGTCGTCGCCGAGCCGTGTCGCGCCAGCGTCTTGCGCGGTGCCGAGGTTGAAGGTGCAGAACTCGCGGATCTCGTTGCGGTCGCCGATGTGAAGCTCGGTCGGCTCGCCGGCGTACTTCTTGTCTTGCGGCACGGCGCCGATCGAGCAGAACTGGAAGATGCGGTTGTCGCGGCCGATCGTCGTGCGGCCCTCGATCACGCAATGCGGGCCGATCGTCGTGCCGGCACCGATGCGCACGTGCTCGCGCACGATGCTGAACGCGCCGACGCTGACATCGTCGTCGAGTTCGGCACCGGGTTCGACGATCGCCGTGGGGTGGATGCTCGGCATGTTCAGGCGCCTGTGGACGGTCAGTCGACCCGGCGCATCGTGCACATGAGTTCGGCGGAAACGGCGACTGCATCACCGACCTTCGCAAAGGCCGAGAACTTGACGATGCCGGCGCGGGCGCGCTCCAGCGTGGCGTGCAGCATCAACTGATCGCCGGGTTCGACCGGGCGCTTGAAGCGCGCGTTGTCGATGCCGACGAAGTAGAAGACGGTCTTGTCGTCGGGCATCACGCCGACATTGTCGAACGCGAGGATCGCCGCGGCTTGCGCGAGTGCCTCCAACATCATCACGCCCGGCATCACCGGCCGGTTCGGAAAGTGACCGGTGAAGAACGGCTCGTTCATCGTCACGTTCTTCAGCGCGACGATGCGCTTGCCTTTGTCGAGCTCGAGCACGCGATCGACGAGCAAGAACGGATAGCGATGCGGCAGCCGCTTCAGGATTTCGTGGATGTCCATGCTCATGCTGTGCGGTCCGTGTCGTTCTTGTCTTCCGCCGCCTTCTCCAAGGCGCTCTTCTCCAGCACTTTGACCCGCTCGCGCAGGCGATACAGGTTGCGCAATGTGGCGGCATTCTTTTCCCAGGCGGCATTGTCGTCGATGGGAAACACGCCGGTGTAGTGGCCTGCCTTCTTGATCGAATGGCTCACCAATGTGCCGCCGGAAATGAACACGTTGTCGGCGATCTCGAGGTGACCCGCGATCATGCCGGCGCCGCCGATCGTGACGTGCTTGCCGATCACCGCGCTGCCGGCAATGCCGACGCATCCGGCAATTGCCGAGTGATCGCCGATGCGCACGTTGTGGCCGATCTGGATCAGGTTGTCGAGCTTGACGCCGTTGCCGATCACGGTGTCGCCGAGCGCGCCGCGGTCGATGCAGGTGTTCGCGCCGATGTCGACATCGTCGCCGATCTGCACTGCGCCGAGCTGCTCGATCTTTTCCCAGCGCCCTTCGGTCGGCGCGAAGCCGAAGCCGTCGGCGCCGATCACCACGCCACTGTGCAGCGTGCACCGTGCACCGATCACGCAACGCCCGTGCAAGGTCACGCGCGCCTTGAACTGCGTGCCGGCGCCGACGCGTGCGCCGCGGCCTACGAAGCAATGCGCGCCGATCACGGCGCCCTCGCCGATTTCGGCGTCGGCCTCGATCACCGCCAGCGCTCCGACCGATGCACTCGACGCGATGCGGGCCGATGGGTCGACCACCGCGCTGGTGTGCACGCCCATGGCCGCCGGCGCGCGCGTGCGAGCGACCCACCATTGCGTCAGCTTGGCGAAGTAGAGGTACGGGTCGGGTGTGACGATCGCTGCACCGCGTTGCGCAGCGGCTTCGCGCAACGCCGGGCCAACGATCACGCAACCGGCCATCGACGCCGCGAGCAGGGACTGGAGCCTAACGTTGGAGACAAACGTGATGGTCGAGGGCGACGCACCCTCAAACGGACCGATGCGGTCGATGCGGACCGCGCCGACCACCGGCTCGGCGCCGGTCAGTTCACCGCCGAGTGCCGCAACGAGTTCGTGCAATCGAACGCCGGCAACATCCGCCACGCCGAGTCACTTTTGCGCGTTCAAGGACTTGATCACCTTGTCGGTGATGTCGACGCGCGAACTGGCGAAGACGACCACATCGCCTTGCAGGATCAGATCGAACTTCTCGGTGTCGTAGATTTGCTTGACGACCTTGTTCGCACGCTCGACGACCGATGCCAACTCTTCGTTCTTGCGCTGGTTCAGGTCTTCCTGGAACTCGCGGCGCTTGCGCTGCAGTTCGCGGTCCTGCTCGACGAGATCGCGTTGGCGGCGATTGCGCTCGGCCTCGCCGAGCGTTGGCGAGTCTTTGTCGAGCTTGTCGGCGGCGACCTTGAGCTTGCTCGCGGCGTCTTCGCCCTCTTTCTGGCGCTTCGAGAACTCGGTCTCGAGGCGGGTCTGGGCCGCCTTCGCGAGCGTTGCTTCGCGCAGCACGCGGTCGCTGTTGACGAAGCCGATCTTCAC
>JANMWQ010000220.1:0-4827 GCA_031394085.1 Rhizobacter sp.
TGAGCACCTCGCCAACGATCTTGTAGTCGGCCGGGCTCTTCGACTTCGAGATCAGGCCGGCCAGGATCTGGCCGTCCATCACGAAGGCATCGGCGCGGCCGCCTTCGAGCAGCAGAAAACTGTCGCCGTGGTCCTTGCCGAAGAGCTCCTTGAACTCGACGCCGTTGGCCCTCTCGTGCTTGCGCAGCAGTTGCACCGAGGTCGTGCCGGTGGTTGTCGCGACGGTCTTGTCCTTGAGTTGCGCGATCGAGGTGATGCCCGAGCTGGTCTTCACCGCAGTGCGCACGTTGGTCACGAACGTGGTCGGCGCGAACGCCACCTGGCCCTGGCGCGCGGTGTTGTTGGTGGTCGAGCCGCACTCCATGTCGACGGTGCCGTTCTGCACCAGCGGCTCGCGGTTCGCCGAGGTCACGACGGTGTACTCGACCGGCATCGTCGGTGCTTTCAGATCGGCCTTGATCGCCTCGGCAATCTTCAGGCAGACATCGACGTGGTAGCCAGTGTATTTGCCGTCACCCGTGGTGTAGGCGAGCGGCGCCGACGAATCGCGCGTGCCGATCACGATCTTGCCGGCGGACTTGATCTTGGCCAGCGTGTCGGCAGCCTGGGCGAGATTCACAACACCGCAGGCCATGACTGCGGCGAGGGCGAGGGCGAGCTTCTTCATTCGAGATCCTTCAAGGGGTTGTAGAACATTACGAAACGGATTGTTGCGTCTGCCGGCCGACATGGAATCCGTAGGCACCCGCAAACCAGGGGTAATGCTGGGGCCGTGGGGCGGCGAGGCACACGGGCCGGTCGAAACAGCGCGCGACTATCGGGTGCCTGCACGATCCGCGCCAATGCCGAATCTCCGCACGGTCATGCATCGAACGCATGGTGAATCAGGGAATCTCCTTAGCCACGGCCAAAGCCGAAGGGGCGGCGCGCGCCGGGGTTCCTGCTTCGCGTCAACGGCGGCCTATTTCGACGCGGCCAGAAAATCCCACAGCGCGGCCGCACCCGGCTTGGTGTGGCGCGCCACCTCGGGGCGCTCGCGGTAGATGCGAATGTCCATCCGGAGCTCGTGCATGCCCGCGGGCGCGGCGCGCACGAGGCGCTTGCTTTTCAACTCCTTGCGCACCGAGCTGGCCGGCAGGAACGCCAGACCGTGGCCCTCGATCGCCATGGCCTTCAGGCCCTCGGCCATGTCGGTCTCGTAGATCGCGTCGAGCTGCAGCGGTTCGGGCGATAGCTTGGTGATGACCTCGACCAGCCGGCCAAGGTAGGCGCCGGCGGCATAGCTCAGGAACGGCACCGGATGGCCCGGCGCCGCAGGCAGACTGAACATCGGCAGGCCGTCGGCATCGGCCTTGGCATAGGGGGCCAGCGTCTCTTGGCCGAGGCTCATCATTTCGTAGCGTTCGGGGCTGAGCGGCAAGGGCTGCGACGGGTGGTGGTATGCCAGCAGCAAGTCGCAGCTGCCTTCGACGAGCTGCAAGACGGCGTCGTGCACATTGAGCGCGCCCAGCCGGCTCTTCATCGCGCCGAAGCGTTTGCGCAGGTCCATGACCCAGTGCGGGAAGAAGGTGAAGGCGAGCGAATGCGGCACCGCGAACTCGATCATGTCGTTGCCTGCCGCCTTGTGGCTGCGCATCATGTTGCGCGTGGTCTGCAGCGCACCGAGGATGTCGAGCACCTGCGCATGCAATGTCTGGCCGGCCGAGGTGAGGCGCGTCGGGTAAGACGATCGATCGACCAGGTCGATGCCGGCCCAGGCCTCGAGCGACTGGATGCGGCGCGAGAACGCCGGCTGCGTCACATGCCGCAACTGCGCCGAGCGCGAGAAGCTGCGCGTCTCGGCGAGGCTGACGAAGTCTTCGAACCACTTGGTTTCCACGACGCGCAGTGTAGCCAGCCGTCGAACTGCGCGGCGCTGAGGTCATGTCCGCCTACAGCCGAAAGTGGCAGCGTCCGATGGACGGTCCGAGCCGCTTCCCTCGACATTTCTGTGTCACAGGCCTCGGTCCCGGGGCCACCGCACTTCACGAGAAACCGAATGAAAAGCACCTCAACGTTCTTGCGTCTGATCTTGCCTACCGCCCTGATCGCGGCCGGGTGCAGCTCGACGCCGAGCAATCTTCAAACGGCCACCGGCGACACGCGACCGCAGCCCGTGGTCGTGCAGATCCCGATCGAAGTTTCGACACCCGCGCTCGAATCGGGTTGCTGGGTTCAGTTCTACAGCGACCGCAACTTCAAGGGCGAACTGGCAACGCTGGTCGGCCCGGCCTCGCTCGAGAGTGCCGACAAGATGACCGGCAAACAACTCAAGCGCCAGATCGACAGCCTGGTCACCGGCTCCAAGGCCACGCTGCGCGTTTTCGAGCACTCGATGTTCAAGGACCGGTCCATGGTCTTCGGCCCGAACAGCCGCGAAGCGGGCTTGATCACGAAGCTCGGCCTCGGCGGCGACATCCAGTCGCTGCAGCTCGAGTGCGGCGGCTGAGGCGCCGTCAGGCCTCGACCTCTTCGGCACTGCTCTGCTGCAGCCGCCACATGTCGGCATAGCGGCCGTTCAGTGCGAGCAGTTCAGCATGCGTGCCACGCTCGAGAATGCGGCCGAGCTCCATCACGAGGATTTGATGCGCATCGACCACGGTCGAGAGCCGGTGCGCGATCACGAGCGCGGTCTTGTTGCGCGCGGCACTGCGCAGTTCTTCCTGAATCGCCCGCTCGTTGGCTGAATCGAGCGCCGAGGTGGCCTCGTCGAAAATCAGCAGCGGCGGATTCTTCAACAAGGTGCGCGCGATCGCGACGCGTTGCTTCTCGCCACCCGAAAGCTTGAGCCCGCGCTCGCCGACCATCGTGGCGTAGCCCTTCGGCGTCGAAGCGATGAACGCATGGATGTGCGCCGCTTTCGCTGCACCTTCGACCTCTTCACGGCTCGCGCCGGTGCGGCCGTAAGCGATGTTGTATTCGACCGTGTCGTTGAACAGCACCGTGTCTTGCGGCACGATGCCGATCGCCTGGCGCAGGCTCTGCTGCGTCACCGTGCGGATGTCTTGGCCGTCGATCGCGATGCGGCCGGCGCCCACGTCGTAGAAGCGGAACAGCAGCCGCGCCAGCGTGCTCTTGCCCGAGCCCGACGGGCCGACCACGGCGACCGTCTTGCCGGCCGGGATCTCGAAGCTGATGTCGTGCAGGATCGTGCGGTCGGCGTCGTAGCCGAAGCGCACGTGCTCGAAGCGCACGGTCACGCCGGGCGTGGTGTCCAAGTCCTTGCCACCGTGGTGGTGCAACGGCTTCGCCTCGGGCGCATCGGCGATTTCGCGGTTTTGGCCGAGCAGCGCGAACATCTTCTCCATGTCGATCATCGACTGCTTGATCTCGCGGTAGATCACGCCCAGAAAATTCAGCGGGATGTAGAGCTGGATCATCAGCGCGTTGACGAGCACCAGGTCGCCGAGCGTCATCGTGCCGTTGACGACGCCGAGCGTGGCGCGCCAGACGAGCAGCGTGACGGCGCTCGCGATGATCAGGCTCTGGCCGAGGTTGAGCACCGAGAGCGAAGTCTGCGACTTGATCGACGCCTTCTCGAGCCGCTGCAGGTTCTCGTCGTAGCGGCCTTGTTCGAAGTGCTCGTTCGAGAAGTATTTGACCGTCTCGTAGTTGATCAGCGCGTCGACCGCGCGCGTGTTGGCTTTCGAGTCCTGCTCGTTCATCGCACGCCGAAAACCGGTGCGCCATTCGGTCACGGTGATCGTGAAGGCGATGTAGAGCACCAGCGCGCCGAAGGTGATGCCGGCGAACCAGCCGTCGAACTTGGCCGACAGCAAGCTGATCACCAGCGTGATCTCGAACAGCGTCGGCAGGATGTTGTAGATGACGTAGCCCAGCAGCGACTGGATCGAGCGTGAGCCGCGTTCGATGTCGCGCGAGACGCCGCCGGTCTGGCGCTCGAGGTGAAAGCGCAGGCTCAGCGCGAGCAGGTGCTCGAAGGCTTCGAGCGAGACGCGCCGGGCGATGCGCGCCGCCACCGGGTAGAACAAGAACTCCCGCAGCTCGGTGAACAGCGTGATCGACAGCCGCAGCGCGCCGTAGGCGAACAGCAGCGCGACCGGCACCGCGAGCGCGCTGCGCGGGTCACCGGGCTTGAGGTCGAGCGCATCGACGAGCTGCTTGAGCACCAGCGGCACGCCGACGTTCGCGAGCTTGGCCGCGACCAAAAAACTCAGCGCAACCCCCACGCGCCAGCGCCACTGCCAGACGTAAGGCAGCAGCTTGCGCAGCGTCGACCAGTCGGAGCGGGGCGGGCGGGCGGTGTCGCCGGGGGCGGCAGGCGGAGCGAGGATCGAAGGACGCATCGGCGTGTATCAGGCCTCCAAGCCGTACTTGCCCTCGACGACCGGCCGGTTCTCGTTGAGCCGGATCGCACCGATCACGAGCCGGTAGATCACCCACACCGTGTCGGCAACGAGCACGAGCCAGCCGACCAGCACCAGCATCAACACGAGGCCGATGACCGCGACGATCAGGCTGATCCAGAAGGTGCGGATCTGCCAGGTGAAGTGCGATTCGAGGTAGGTGCCGGCGACGTCGCCGCGCTTCACGTAATTCATGATGATCGCGGCGATGCCGGTGATGCCGACGATGAAGCTCGCGGCGTAGAGGCCGTAGATGACCCAGGTGAGGGTCTTGTTGGAGCGCAGGCTTTCGTCGGCTCTTTCGTCGGCTTTTTGGTCGTCCGTCAGGTCGGTCATCGGGTTCTCCGGTTTGTCTTGGTTGGCGCCATTGTGCGAGGCCATTGTGCAAGACGAGCGCAAGAATCTTCGCATGGCGCCCGAC
>JANMWQ010000232.1:0-8511 GCA_031394085.1 Rhizobacter sp.
GGCGCCACGAGCCAGCCCTTCGCGACCAGCGGCTCCAGCGCCACCATCAACGGGCTGCCGGCAAAGGCCGAGACGCTCTGGTACGGCGAGTCGCCCGGCCCGACCGGTGTGGTCGGCAAGATTTGCCAGACGCTCTGCCCGGCGGCCGCCAGCCACTCGACGAAGTGATAGGCATCCGGGCCGAGATCGCCGATGCCGTGCGGGCCGGGCAACGAGGTGATGGGCAGCAGCACGCCGGCGCTGCGGTGGTTCAGGTTCATGGGGGCGAATTGTGCGGTGAGCCCGCCGCGAAACGCCGGCGTGCCCGGACGGGCGCAGCGCGCTTTCAGTCCAGCGCGGCCAGGGCGCTTATCGTGCGGGCTCCCACCACGACACTCGTCCAAGATGAACCGACGTGACTTCTCGGCGCTGAGCCTGCTCGCGCTGACCACCACCGCCGCGCACGCAGCCCCTGACAAAGCGGGTGCGCCGTCGCCGCCGCCATCACCGCCACTCGCCCGTCGGATCGCCGAGCGCCTGGTGGCGATCGAACGCGCGAGCCTCGGCCGGCTCGGCGTGAACATTCTCGACACCGCCACGGGCGCGTCGTTCGGCCACCGCGCCGACGAGCGCTTCCTGATGTGCAGCACCTTCAAGCTGCTCGCGGCGGCGCTGGTGCTGCAGCGTGTCGATCGCGGGCAGGAGTCACTCGACCGGCGCATCGTGTTCGGCCCGGGCGATCTGCTGCCACACTCGCCGGTGACCGAGCAGCACGTGGGCGGCGCCGGCATGACGCTCGGCGAACTTTGCGCCGCGACTCTCACGACCAGTGACAACGCCGCCGCCAACCTGATCCTGGCCAGTTACGGCGGCCCGCACGCCTTCACCGCGTTCGCGCGCGAACTCGGCGACACCGTGACCCGGCTCGACCGCACCGAGCCCGCGCTCAACACCTGGCGCGACGCCATCAGCGACACGACCTCGCCGCGCGCGATGCTCGCCAGCCTGCAACGCGTCGCGCTCGGGAATGCGCTCAGCGCCGCGTCGCGCGACACGCTGCAACGCTGGCTGCGCGCCAACACGACCGGCAAGGCACGCCTCGAGGCCGGTTTGCCGGCCGGTTGGTCGATCGGCGACAAAACAGGTTCGACCGACAACGACGGCTTCGGTGCCACCACGAACGACATCGCCGTGGTTTGGCCGCCCGGCCGTGCGCCGCTGCTGGTCACCGCCTACCTGACGCGCAGCCGCGCCGGGTCGGAGGTGCGCAACGCGACGCTGGCGCAGGTCGGTGCGTTGCTGCCGATGGTCATCGGCTAGAAACACAAACCAGAGGCAGCGCGGGCAGCACGTCGCGTCGTCCGACACGCACGCGAGGCGCCCTGACCCTGTCGTTGCGCCGCCGATCACCGTAAGCTGACGTGCAACTAACAACGGACGACACGCAAATGAAGATCCTGATGGTTCTGACCTCGCACGACCAACTCGGCGACACCGGCAAGAAGACCGGCTTCTGGCTCGAGGAATTCGCCGCGCCTTACTACGTTTTCAAAGACGCCGGCGCCGATGTCACGCTGGCCTCGCCACGCGGCGGCCAGCCCCCGCTCGACCCGGTCAGCGATGCGCCCGATGCGCAAACCGAATCGACCCGCCGATTCAAGTCCGACCCAGCCGCACAGGCCGCGCTGGCGAGCACACGGGTGCTCGCCGATGTGCGCGCCGACGGCTTCGACGCGCTCTTCTACCCAGGCGGCCATGGCCCGCTTTGGGACCTGGCCGAAGACGCGCACTCCATCGCGCTGATCGAAAACATGGCCGCCGCCGGCAAGCCGGTGGCGACGGTCTGCCACGCGCCGGGCGTGCTGCGCCGCGCCAAGGCGCACGACGGCTCGCCGCTGGTCAAAGGCAAGCAGGTCACGGGCTTCGCCAACACCGAAGAAGAAGCCGTGAAGCTGACGAAAATCGTGCCGTTTCTGGTCGAAGACATGCTTGTCGAACACGGTGGCCACTTCAGCAAGGGGCCGGATTGGCAAGCCCACATCGTGGTCGACGGGAAACTGATCACCGGTCAGAACCCTGCGTCCTCCGAAGCCGCGGCGCGAGCTGTTCTGGCGCAACTGCAAGGCCGCTGAGCGGCTCCACCCGACGCAAACATCCATGGCCTACCAAAGTACCAATCCTTATGACGGCAAGGTCGTCGCCTCGTTCGTCGAACTCGATGACCACCAACTCGAAGGCAAGCTCGCCGCTGCGGCCGGTTGCTTCGACAGCGTGTGGCGCAAGACCAGTTTTGCCGAGCGCAAGGCCGTCTTGTTGCGCGCTGCCGCGCTGATGCGCGAACGCTCGCAAGCGCTGGCCGAACTGATCACGCTCGAGATGGGCAAGTTGATCCAGCAAAGCGCTGGTGAGGTCGCACTCAGCGCAGCGATCCTCGACTATTACGCCGAGCACGCAGAGGCTTTTCTCGCACCGGAGAAGCTGGCGACCACCAAAGGCGAAGCGGTCGTCGAAAGCGCGCCGATCGGCGTGCTGTTCGGCGTCGAGCCCTGGAACTACCCGTACTACCAGATCGCGCGTTTCGCGGCACCGAACCTGATGGCCGGCAACGTTGTGATGGTCAAGCACGCCTCCAACGTGCCGCAATGCGCGCTCGCGTTCGAAAGCGTGATGCGCGATGCCGGCGCACCCGATGGCGCCTACACCAACCTGTTCATCTCGTAGGAGCAGGTCGCGACCGTGATCGACGACGACCGCATCCGCGCGGTCGCGCTCACCGGCAGTGAAGGCGCCGGTGCGGTGGTGGCCGCACGCGCCGGCAAGAACCTGAAGAAGTCGACGATGGAGCTCGGCGGCAGCGACGCCTTCATCGTGCTCGAAGACGCCGACCTCGACAAAGCGGTGAAGCACGCGGTCAACGGCCGCATGGGCAACACCGGCCAGGCCTGCACCGCCTCGAAGCGGTTCATCGTGGTCGAGGCGATCGCCGATGCCTTTCTCGAAAAATTCCAGGCCGCGATGGCAGCCTTCAAACCCGGTGATCCGATGGACGAGCGCACCACACTCGGCCCGATGTCGTCGGCGCAAGCGCTGGAGATGCTGCTGGCGCAGGTCGACGAAGCGGTCCGTCACGGCGCGCGCGCGCTGATCGGCGGCAAGCGCATCGGTGCGCAAGCGGGTGCCTTCATGGAGCCGACGATCCTGACCGGTATCGACGCTGGCAACCCGGCGTTCAAACAAGAGTTCTTCGGCCCGGTCGCGCTGTTCTTTCGGGTGGCCGACGAGAAAGCCGCGGTGGCACTGGCCAACGATTCGCCGTTCGGGCTGGGTGGCTCGGTGTTCACCAAAGACACCGAGCGCGGCAAGCGTGTCGCGCGCTTGATCGACACTGGCATGGTGTTCATCAACTCGAGCGCGGTCTCGTCACCCGAACTGCCGTTCGGCGGCGTGAAGAACTCGGGCTACGGCCGCGAGCTCTCCGGCGCGGGCATCCAGGAGTTCGTCAACAAGAAGTTGATCCGGGTGAACTGAGGCGCAGGCGGGGGCGCGCCTGACGAGGTTGGTCAACGACCCGTCAGCGAACGGCGAGCCAGACTTCGTTGCGCCGCATGAACCACGGTGTGAAGGGCGCGTTATAGCGCGCCAGCACCGGCTCTCCCTGCGTGGCCACGCCCGCCGCCTCGAGGGCCACCGTGAGCAAGGCCAGGTGCTCCTGGTAGTTGGCCTGTGACCACGTCCCCGAATACCGGATGACCGCCCAGGTGGTGGCCGGCACCAGGCGGAGTTGCACGCGCGGGTCGGTCGGTTCGGGCGCGGTTGCGAGCGTCACGCCTTTGGGCAAGACGAACTGCACCAGCATGCCGCCCGACACCGACGATTGGGTCACCGGCGCCGTCATGTCCAGACGCGTGGGCGCAGCGGTCTGGGTCACCGGTGCCGTCATCGGCAGCTTCTTCTCGCCCTTGTTCTTACCGAAGATGTAGCCGGCCAGAATCGGGAATGCCTGGCCGCCGGCGTCATCGGCTGTGGTGTTCACCACCACCTCGGCCACGACGTACGGCGCGTACCGGCGCAGCTCGATCTCACCGAGGCGTTTGACGACCTCGTGGTCGGGCTCCTCAATGGCCTGGCTCGACAACGGCATGGCGGCAAGCAGCAAGAACAGCAGGTAGCGCAGCAAGGTCGTCAGCTCAGACGTCGATGTTCGCCGCCCGCAGCGCGTTGCTCTCGATGAAGTTGCGGCGCGGCTCGACCTCGTCGCCCATCAGCATCGTGAACACCCGGTCGGCTTCGAGCGCGTCGTCGATCTGCACACGCAGCAGCCGGCGCACGGTCGGGTCCATCGTCGTTTCCCACAGCTGCGCGGGGTTCATCTCGCCCAGGCCCTTGTAGCGCTGGCGTGCGACCGCGCTCTCGGCCTGCTGGATCAGCCAGGCCATCGCTTCACGGAAATCGCCAACGCGCATTTCCTTCTGCCTCTCACCCTCGCCGCGCTTGACGACCGCGCCCTCGGCGACGAGCCCGCGGAAGGTCGCCCCGGCGGTGCTGAGCGCTTCGTAGTCGGCGCCGTGCACGAAGTCGGCAGTGATCACGCTGCTCTTGACGTTGCCGTGGTGCATGCGACTGATGCGCAGAATGTGCTTGTCGGTGCGCGCATCGAATTCGGCCGTGACCTCGGCGTTGTGCAGCGCGGCCTTCAGCGCCGCGGCCGAGGCTTCGGCCGCGGCCAACGTGTCGACGTCGAGTGCCAGGCCGTTGGCCATCGCGCGCAGGGCCTCGATGTCCATCCAGTTCGACAGCCGCTCGACCACGTTTTTAGCGAGCACGTACTGGCGCGCCAGCGCTTCGAGCGCGTCGCCTTGCAGCAGCGCGGCGTTCGCGACACCGGTGTCGAGCTTGGCGTCTTTCAGCGCGACCTTGAGCAGGGAGGCATCGAGCTCGGTGCCGTCCTTCAGGTACTGCTCTTCCTTGCCGAGCTTGACCTTGTAGAGCGGCGGCTGCGCGATGTAGATGTGACCACGCTCGACCAGCTCGGGCATCTGCCGGAACAAGAAGGTCAGCAGCAGCGTGCGGATGTGCGCGCCGTCGACGTCGGCGTCGGTCATGATGATGATGCGGTGGTAGCGCAGCTTGTCGGGATTGAAGTCGTCGCCACCCATGCCTTTGCCGATGCCGGTGCCGAGCGCCGTGATGAGTGTCAGGATTTCATTGCTGGTCAGCAGCTTTTCGTAGCGCGCTTTCTCGACATTCAGGATCTTGCCGCGCAGCGGCAGGATCGCCTGGAACTTGCGGTCGCGCCCTTGCTTGGCCGAGCCGCCAGCCGAGTCACCCTCGACGATGTAGATCTCGCACAGCGCCGGGTCTTTCTCCTGGCAATCGGCGAGCTTGCCGGGCAGGCCCATGCCGTCGAGCACGCCCTTGCGGCGTGTCATCTCGCGCGCCTTGCGAGCGGCCTCACGGCCGCGCGCGGCGTCGATGATCTTGGCGCAGATCAGCTTCGCGTCGGCTGGGTTTTCTTGCAGGTAGTCGGCGAGCGCCTTGCTGACCACGTCTTCGACCGGGCCGCGCACTTCGCTACTGACGAGCTTGTCTTTGGTCTGGCTGCTGAACTTGGGTTCGGGCACCTTGACCGACAACACGCAGCACAAGCCTTCGCGCATGTCGTCGCCGGTAACTTCGACCTTGGCCTTCTTGGCGAGCTCGTTGTCTTCGATGTACTTGTTGATCACGCGGGTCATGCCGGCGCGCAGCCCGGTCAGGTGGGTGCCGCCGTCGCGTTGCGGGATGTTGTTGGTGAAGCACAGCACGTTCTCGCTGTAGCCGTCGTTCCACTGCATCGCCACGTCGGTCGTGATGGTCGTGCCCTGCTCGCTGACCTTCTCGCCGGACGCGCCGAACACGGTCGGGTGCAGCACCTTCTTGCCGATGTTGATGAACTCGACGAAACCTTTGACGCCACCGGCGAACGCGAAGGTGTCTGACCGGTTGTTGCGCTCGTCCTTCAAGCGGATCTTCACGCCGTTGTTCAGAAAGCTCAGCTCGCGCAGCTTCTTGGCGATGATGTCGTAGTGGAAATCGATGTTCGAGAAGATCTCGAGGTCGGGCAGGAAATGAACTTCAGTGCCGCGCAAATCGGTCTGTCCGATGATCTTCATCGGTGACACCTCCACGCCCTTTCCCGACCCATCGTCGCGCTGCTCGACGATCCGGTCTTGTGGAATGCCCTGCTTGAACTCCATGAAGTGCGCTTCACCGTCACGCCGCACCGTCAGGCGCAACCACTTAGACAGACCGTTGACGCAACTCACGCCCACGCCGTGCAGTCCGCCTGAGACCTTGTAGCTGTTCTGGTTGAATTTGCCACCAGCGTGCAATTCGGTCAACGCGATCTCAGCGGCCGAGCGCTTGGGCTCGTGCTTGTCGTCCATCTTCACGCGGGTCGGAATGCCGCGGCCGTTGTCGGTCACGCTGATCGAGTTGTCGGTGTGGACGGTCACGACGATGTCGTCGCAATAACCCGCCAGCGATTCGTCGATCGAGTTGTCGACGACCTCGAACACGAGGTGGTGCAGGCCGGTGCCATCGGACGTGTCGCCAATGTACATGCCAGGCCGCTTGCGCACCGCCTCCAAGCCCTCGAGGATCTGGATGCTGCCTTCGCCATAGGCGGCGCTGTCGGCCGCGTGCTGTGTGTGGCGCGCGCCATCGGCATTCGCCTTGTCTTGCGCCGTCTCGGCAGCCTTCGCAGCATCGAACTTGGCCTTGTCGGAGGCATCGCCTCGCACGTCGTCGGAAGGAATCGATTCACTCATTGAACGGGCTCTCAGAGGGCCCAACGGGCCCGGGTGTCATTCAAGACAGAACCCCCCGCTTGGCGGGGGGCAGGGGGGCGCGCAGTCACCGCGCAGCGGATCAAGCCGCTTCGCGGCTAGATCCGCATGGGCATCACCACGTACTTGAACCCGGCCTGCTCGGGCACGGTGATGAGTGCGCTGGAGTTGGTGTCCTGCAACTCCAGCTTGATCATCTCGACGCTCATGTTCGAGAGCGCGTCGATCAGGTAGGTGACGTTGAACCCGATCTCGATCGAGTCACCGCTGTAGTCGATTTCGAGTTCTTCTTTCGCCTCTTCCTGCTCGGCATTGCTCGACGCGATGCGCAAGGTGCCCGGCTCGATGTTGACGCGCACGCCCTTGAACTTTTCGCTGGTGAGGATCGCCGCACGCTGCAGGCTCGCAAGGAACGGCACACGACCGAGGGTCACCACGTTCTTGTGGTTCTTCGGGATCACGCGGTTGTAGTCGGGGAACTTGCCCTCGACCAGCTTGGTCACGAACTCCATGCCGCTGAAACTGAACTTGGCCTGGTTGCCAGCGAAGCGCATTTCGATCATGCCACCCGCGTCTTCCCCTTCCTTGCCGTCCTTCTCGTCTTTGAGCAGGCGTTGGAGCTCCAGCACGGTCTTGCGCGGCAAGATCACTTCCTGCTTTGGAATCTCGACATCGAGCGTGGCCTGCGCGAGCGCCAGTCGGTGGCCGTCGGTGGCGACCAGGGTCAGGCTGTTGCCCTCGGCAACGAACAAGATGCCGTTCAGGTAGTAGCGAATGTCGTGCACCGCCATCGCGAAGTGCACTTGATTGATCAGACCTTTGAGCGCCTTTTGCGGCACGCTGAACGCGGGGCCGAAGTCGGCCGCTTCTTGCACCAACGGAAAATCGTCGGCCGGCAGTGTCTGCAACGTGAAACGGCTCTTGCCGCCTTGGAGCGTCAGCTTGTTCTGGTTCGCCGTCAGCGTGACGACCTGGTCTGCAGGCATGGAGCGCAGGATGTCGATCAGCTTGCGCGCACCCACCGTGGTTGAGAAGTTACCAGCATCACCGCCGAGCTCGGCGCGCGTGCGCACCTGGATCTCCAGGTCGCTCGTCGTGAGTTCGAGGTTCTCGCCCGTCTTGCGGATCAGCACGTTGGCAAGAATCGGCAGCGTGTGGCGCCGCTCGACGATGCCGGCCACGGCCTGCAGTGCGCTCAAAACTTTTATCTGTGCTGTCTTCAAGACAATCATTTGAACCTCTCAACGTAGTCGTAGTAGTAGAGACCGCCGGTTTCTGTGGACAACGCCATTTTCGCCTGCTCCGTCAATCACTTAGGCCATGGCAAACCTTGGGGGCGGAGCCCTCGTACGCCGCCCGCCCGGCATACAACAACTTTTCGAAATGGTCCGGTTCTGTGGACAGGTGCCCGGTTGCCAGAAGGTTGTCCCCAGGGTTGTTGCTTGACATCTTTTGCAAACACCATCGTTTTCCATCAGCCCTTGAGCGTTTGCTCGAGCACGTGCAGTTGCTGGTTCAGTTCGGTGTTCTTCTGGCGCTCGGCGGCGATCTTGCGCACCGCGTGCAACACGGTCGTGTGGTCGCGCCCGCCGAACAGCTCGCCGATCTCAGGCAGGCTTTTTTGCGTCATGTCTTTGGCCAGGTACATGGCGATCTGACGCGGCCGCGCGATCGAGGCCGGGCGCTTCTTGCTGTACATGTCGGC
>JANMWQ010000281.1:0-3453 GCA_031394085.1 Rhizobacter sp.
TCGAACATCTGCGCCTTGCTGGCGAAATGGCGGTACAGCGCGGCTTCGGAGACATCGAGCTTGGCCGCGAGCGCCGCGGTGGTGATGCGGTCGGCACCCGGCTGCTCCAGCATGCTGGCCAGCGTCTGCAGAATCTGCACACGGCGCTCGCCGGGTTTGGGTCGCTTGCGCACCGGTGCGGCGGCGGAGTGCTCGTCGGGCGGCGCGGCAATGGCTGCAGGTTGCGGGGAGCCAGCGTCGCCAAGGTCAGGGTTGTGCATCATCCGAGCGTAAGCAACTGTTGCAGCGATCTGATTTTGGCATACACGTAGCGCGGGCTCGGGCAAGGGTGAACACCAACTTCGCGCGGGCGGGAACCCGCGTTGCAACCGCTCGTGGCGCCGCCGCGCAGGTGGCCCCGGTAGCGGCCGGCGAGGTAACGCTGCATCCACACGGTGCGCATGCCAACGCGGCGCGCGGCCTTCTGGTTCTCGCGCATGTCTTCGACGAGGATGCAGTCGCTCGGCTGCACCTTCAGCCGCGCGGCGATGCAGCGGAACATGCGCGCGTCGGGCTTCGGGCGCAACAGGCCGAACATCGACATGTCCTCGATGCTGATGACGCCGTCGAACAGGTCGGCGAGGCGCAGTGCGTTGAGCACCCGCATCGTGTAGTCGCGCGGCGCGTTGGTCACGATGTACTTGCGGCCGCGCAGCCGCTTCAACGCGGCGCGGTCGTGGTGGCTCATCCGCAAGCGGTCTTCGAGGCCCGGATGCAGGTGCGTCTGCGCCAGAAAGTGCGCGGCCTTGACACCGTGGTGGCGCACGAGACCGAGCAGCGTCGCGCCGTATCGGCTCCAGTAGTGGTCGCGCAAGCGTGCCGCTTCGGTCGGCTCCATGCCGAGCTCGTCGACCATGTAGGCGTTCATCGCGACACTGGTCGGCCCGAACGCGGCATGGCTCGCGTCGTGCAGCGTGTTGTCGAGGTCGAACAGCCACACGAGCTGACGGTCAGGTGGCTCGGCGCGGCGCGGGCCGAGCGCCGGGCCGCCCCAAGCCGACCCGCCACTCCCCCGGGGGGTCGACCGACGTACTCGTCGGGCGGGGGGCTCCATCAATGGGAGCGGATCATGGTTCCGTAGGCCTGCTCGGTCAGCTCTTCCAGCAGCATCGCGTGCGGCACGCGTCCGTCGATGATGTGCACGGTGTTGACGCCGTTCTTGGCGGCCTCGAGCGCTGAGCCGATCTTGGGCAGCATGCCACCGCTGATCGTGCCGTCGGCGAACAGCTCGTCGATCTCGCGGGCGCTCAGGTTGGTGAGCAACTTGCCGGCCTTGTCGAGCACGCCGGGAATGTTGGTCAGCATGATCAGCTTCTCGGCCTTAAGCACCTCGGCCAGCTTGCCGGCGACGACATCGGCGTTGATGTTGTAGTTCTCGTTGTCGGCACCGAAACCGAGCGGCGAGATCACCGGGATGAACTGGTCGTCTTGCAGCGCCTTGACCACGCTCGGGTCGATCGACTCGATCTCGCCGACGTTGCCCACGTCGTGCACTTTGCTCGGGTCTTTCAGGTCAACGAGCTGCAACTTGCGCGCGCGGATCAGCCCGCCGTCGCGGCCGGTCAACCCCACGGCCTTGCCGCCGGCGACGTTGATCAGCCCGACGATGTCTTGTTGCACCTGGCCGGCCAGCACCCACTCGACGACTTCCATCGTCTCGTCGTCGGTCACGCGCATGCCTTGAATGAAGGTGCCCTTCTTGCCGATCTTGGCGAGCGCTTCCTCGATCTGCGGCCCGCCGCCGTGCACCACGACCGGGTTCAGGCCGACGAGCTTCAGCAGCACCACATCTTCGGCAAAGTCTTGTTGCAGCGCCGGGTCGGTCATCGCGTTGCCGCCGTACTTGATGACGATGGTCTTGCCGTGGAACTTGCGGATGTAGGGCAGTGCCTGCGCCAGGATTTCGGCCTTGTCGCGCGGCGAGATGTGCGAGAGATCGGGAGCGTCGGTCGTCATGTCGGCTCGCTGCTGTGTCGTGTTGAAAACGATTGTAGGGTCGACGCTTCACGCGTCGCAGTGCAAAGACCGCTGCGTCGGGCCAGTCGAGACGGCACAATGCGCCACCCCCATGCAGCTCGCCTCGCTCCTCCCCACCCGGCCTGTCAGTTTCCTCGGTCACGTGCTGATCTCCAGCGTCGACGCGCTTCGCGGCCGCTGGCAATTCCGCGCAAAAAACCTGAGCCGCGTGATGGCCGATTGCAGCGCGCGCGCGGTGCCGATCGTGAGCATCGTCAACGTGCTGGTCGGCGCGATCCTCGCGTTCGTCGGCGCCGTGCAGCTGGTGAAGTTCGGTGCCGGCATCTATGTGGCCGATCTGGTGGGCATCGCGGTCGCGCGCGAGATGGCCGCGATCATCACTGCGGTGGTGATGGCCGGGCGCACCGGCGCGGCTTTCGCCGCCGAGCTGGCGACCATGCAAGCCAACGAAGAGGTCGACGCGCTCGAAGTGCTGGGCCTCAACGCGATCGACTTTTTGGTACTGCCGCGCGTCTTCGCACTGCTGCTGACGATGCCGCTGCTGTATGTGTTCGGCTGCGTCACCGGGCTCGTCGGCGGCATGGTCGTCGCCGCCGGCATGCTCGACATTTCGCCCGCCGCCTACATGGACCGCACCGTGCTCGCGCTCGACTGGTCGCACCTCGCGCTCGGCATCTCCAAATCGTTCGTGTTCGGCGGCCTGATCGGCATGGTCGGCTGCTACAGCGGCTTGTACGCCCAGCGCAACGCAGCCGGCGTGGGCTTCGCGACGACCAACTCGGTCGTCGTCAGCATCGTCGGCATCATCGTGCTCGATGCGGTGTTCGCGGTTTGCGCCAATGCGCTCGGGGTTTGAGATGACCCCCAAGCTCACTTCGTTCGCGGCCCCCCGTGGGGGCGCAGGTCCCCTTGGGACGGCCCGGCGGGAGACCTGACATGACCCTTCTCGCAGTCGACGACCTCGAAATGCGCTTCAGCGACCGGCTGATCCAGACCGGCGTGAACTTCAAGGTCGAGAAGGGCACGATCTTCGCGATCATGGGGGGCAGCGGCTGCGGCAAGAGCACCTTGCTGAGGCACATGGTCGGCCTGATGCCGCCGGCCAAAGGCCACGTGCTGTACGAAGGCGTCGACTACTGGGCCGCCGACGACGCAGCTCAGGCCAAACTGCGCACCGGCTTCGGCATGTTGTTCCAGAGCGCGGCGCTGTGGTCGTCGATGACGATCCTGGAGAACGTCTGCCTGCCGCTGGAGCAACAGGGCAAGCTCGACGAGGCCCAACGCGAGGCGCGAGCGCGCGAGGTGCTGGCGTGGGTCGACCTCGGCCCCTTCGCCGACTTCTACCCTTCGGATCTTTCCGGCGGCATGAAAAAGCGCGCCGGCCTGGCGCGCGCGATCGGCACCGAGCCGCCCCTGCTGTTTCTCGATGAACCTTCG
>JANMWQ010000305.1:0-1676 GCA_031394085.1 Rhizobacter sp.
GTTCGACATCCTGTTCAACGAAGGCCAGCGCCGCTACCTCGAATCGCTGAACGCGTCTGCGCGCAGCATCGTGCAGCCGGCCGGCCGGCCCGAGGTCGACGCGGTCTACGGCATCCCGCCGACCGTCGCGATCGAGCAGCGCCTCTCGCGCGGCGGGCGCAAGAGCACGGTCGCCACCACCACCGAGGTCTGGCACTTCTTGCGGCTGCTGTACGTCAAGCTCGGCCTGCAGCATTGCATCAACGACGGCTCGCCCGTCAAGCCGCAAAGCGCCGAGAGCATCGCGGCGCAGTTGCTGCGTGATCAAGCATCTGGAGGGCACCGCGGCCAGCACGTCGGCCTGCTCGCGCCGCTGGTGGTGGCGCGCAAGGGCGTCTACACCGACCTCGCGAAGTGGGCCAAGGCGCGCGGCCACACGCACCTGCGCGTCGATGGCGAGTTCCTGCGCGTCGACCCGTGGCCGCGCCTCGACCGCTTCAAGGAACACACGCTCGAATTGCCGGTCGGCGACATCGTCGTCAGCGCCGACAACGAAGCCGCGTTGCGCGCGATGCTCGCGAGCGCGCTCGAACTCGGCAAGGGCGTGATGCATTTGCTCAGTCCGCTCGACGGCCTGATCGGGGCGATGGCCAACCAAACCTCGACCGCGCAGATCGGCGCCGTCAAGGTCTTCTCGACCAAGCGCGCGTGCCCGACCTGCGGCACCAGCTACCCCGAGCTCGACCCGCGCATGTTCAGCTACAACAGCAAGCACGGCTGGTGCACCACCTGCGTCGGCACCGGCTTGAAACTAACGCGTGAACAGCGCAAGGCTTACGACGATTCGATCCGTGACGATGCCGACAAAGGCCGCGAGCAATCGTTCCCGTCGGAAGAGGCCGAGGTCGAAGGCGTCGTCGACGAGCCGTGCCCCGAATGCGCCGGCACACGGCTGAACCCGGCCTCGCGCCTCGTCACCTTCGAGCACGAGCCGATCACGGCGATCGGTGCGTGGTCGGTCGAAGATGCGCGCGTGTGGGTCGACGCGCTGCGGCTCACCGGTCGTGATGCCGAAATCGCGCGCGACGTGGTCACCGAGATCAAGAGCCGCCTCGAGTTCCTCGAAGAAGTGGGCTTGGGCTACCTCACGCTCGACCGCGCCGCGCCGACACTGAGCGGCGGCGAAGCGCAGCGCATCCGCCTCGCGGCGCAACTCGGCAGCAACCTGCAAGGCGTGTGCTACGTGCTCGACGAGCCGACCATCGGCCTGCACCCGCGCGACAACCAGGTGCTGCTGAACGCGTTGCAGAACCTCAGCGACAAGGGCAACACGCTGGTCGTCGTCGAACACGACGAAGACACGATCCGCCGCGCCGACCACATCATCGACATCGGCCCCGGCGCCGGCAAACGCGGCGGCCACCTGGTGGCCGAAGGCAGCGTCAGCGAGATCAGCGCCAACCCCGAGTCGGTGACCGGCCGCTTCCTGGCGCACCCGCTGATCCACCCGCTGCAAGCACGCCGTCCGGTGATGGCCGACCGCAGCGAGTCCGCATCCACCCACACCGACCGCGAAAAATACGGCCCGATCACCATCAAGCGCGCCAAGCTCCACAACCTGCAAGACGTGACCATCGACCTGCCGCTGAAGCGCCTCGTCGCCGTCACCGGCGTCAGCGGTTCCGGCAAATCCACGC
>JANMWQ010000306.1:0-6669 GCA_031394085.1 Rhizobacter sp.
CAGCGTTGTCGGCTGCGTGAACCGACTTTACGGGCGACATCTCGCTCGAACAGCACGACCCCAGTGGCGGTCCGTGCGCTCCAACGACGGCGTTTTGGCAGGTCATCACTACCTTCAAACGATGGCTTGGGCCCGATGGCCGCCCCTCGTCGCCCGCCCCTCACTTCACCTGCTGCTTGCCCAGCTTGCGCGCCAGCGTGCGCCGGTGCATACCGAGCCGCCGCGCGGTCTCGGAGATGTTGAATCCGGTCTCGGCCAGGGTCTCGTGGATGCGCTCCCACTCCAAGGTCTTGATCGAGGACGAGCGATTCGTCAGCCCGACCGCGGCGTTGCCCGCGGCGCGGCCGAACGCGGCTTCGATGTCGTCGGTGTTCGACGGCTTCGCGAGGTAGTGGCAGGCGCCGAGCTTGATCGCCTCGACGGCGGTCGCGATGCTCGCGAAGCCGGTCAGCACGACGATCAACATCGACGGCGCGTGCGCGTGCAGCGCCTGCACGCAAGCCAGGCCCGAGGCCTCGCCGGCGAGCTTCAGGTCGACCACCGCGAAGCCCGGTGAATTCGCCGGCAGCAGCGCGACGACTTCGGCATGGCTGCTCGCGGTCAGCACCGTGTAGCCGCGCCGCTCGAACGAGCGCGCGAGCGTGCGCGCGAACGCCGCGTCGTCTTCGACGATCAGCAGCTGGCGCTCAGTTTCCATGCGGCGTTTGCCCGGCCAACGTGATCGATGCGAGCGGCAGGGTCACGGTGACGCTGGCGCCGCCCTCGGGCCGGTTGCGCGCCGCCACGCTGCCACCCAGCGTGCGCGCGACGTTGACGACCAGGAACAGCCCGAGCCCGCCGCCGGGCCGGCCCTTGCTCGATTGGTAGGGCTTGCCGAACTGCGCCAGCATGCCGGGCGGGAAGCCCGGGCCGGCGTCGGTCACGGTCATCGTCAGCGCATCGGCAACGCGAACCGCATCGAAGCGAATCCAGCGTGGCGAGGCTTCGAGCGCGTTGTCGAGCACGTTGCAGATCATCTGCTTCAGCGCCGAGTCGGAGACCACGGCCAAGTCGTCGCCGAAGCGATTCTCGAACGCGAACGCAACCGCGGGCCGTGTCGCGCGCCATTCGGCGACCAGGTCGTTCAGGAAGGCGCTGACCGTCGTTTTCGCCGACGATTCGCCGCGGGCCTCGCCGGCCGACAGCAGGATGCCGCTGACGATGCTCTTGCAGCGCGCGAGCTGGGCCTGCATTTCGCCGACCTCCTGCAGCAGCTCGGGGTCTTGCGTGAACGCCGGCATGCGGCGCCAGTCGCCGAGGATCACCGAGAGCGTCGCCAGCGGTGTGCCGAGCTCGTGGGCTGCGCCCGAGGCGAGCAGGCCCATGCGCACAATGTGTTCTTCTTCGGCAGCGCGCTGGCGCAGATCGGCCAGCCGCGCATCGCGCGCGCGCAGGTTGCGCGTGATGCGCTTGATGAAGACCGCGAGCAGCGCCGCATTCAGCGCGAAGCAGATCAGCATGCCCTGGATGTACGGGCTCGCGAGGCCACGGTCGTGGTCGAGCGGCAGCGCGAGCGGGCGCGAGAGCAGCGCGAGGACGGCGAAGCAAGCGAAGGTCACGCCCACCATCGTCCAGGTCGACCAGGGCTTGAGCAGCACCGCGCCCAGGATCACTTGCAGCAGGTACAAGAACACGAACGGATTCGTTGCCCCGCCGCTGAGGTAGAGCATCGCGGTCAGCATGGCCACGTCGACCAGCAGCGCGACGAACAGCTCGGTGTTGCTGACTTCGCGCCGGTGCCGGCAGCGCAGCAGGCTCGCGATGTTGAAGGCGACGAGGCAGGCGAGCACCGCGAGCATCGCGTCGATCGGCAACGGGATGCCGAAACCGTAGCGCGCCACGGTGATCGTCGCGATCTGGCCGACGACCGCGATCCAGCGCAGCTGGATCAGCTGCTGCATGTTCTTCAAGCCGACCGAGTCGTCGCCCGCACTGCCCGAACTCGCGTTTGCGCTGCCCATGATCTCAGTCGTGTCCGCCACGGTGCTCCTCGCGCATGAGCCGCCACCCACCGGCTGCGACCATCAGCGCGAGCGTATACCAGGTGATCGCGTAGACGAGGTGGTTGTTGGAGAAGGCGATCACCGTGAGCCCACCGACCGGTGCGTTCGCGTCGGGCACACCGGCGCCGGCATCGATGAAGTAGGGCGCGACCCTGGCGAGGCCGCGCGCGGCCGCGATCGCCTGCACGTCGCGCGAATACCAGCGGTTCGCGGTCGGCTCGTTGCGGCGCAGGAAACCGCCACCGGGTTCTGTCAGCCGCAGCAACCCGGTGACGTTCACCCGGCCGGTGACAGCGGTGATGCGTGTGCGAAGTTCGGGCGGCACGAAGCCGCGGTTGACGATCACGACGCTGCCGTCGGCGAGCTCGAGCGGCGTCAACAACCAGAAACCGGCGCCGCGTTCGGTGACGGCCTGCACGAAGGTGTCGGCGCCGCGCAAGAACACGCCGCTCGCTTGCACATGCCGGTATTCGTCGTTCGCGGCGTCGACCGCCGGCCAGCGTTCGCGTGCGGGCGCGGCCACCGGCGGCGCGTGCACGCGCGCGTCGACGCGCTCGATCAACTCGAGCTTCCACGCCCGTCGCTGAACCTGCCAGCTGCCGAGCGCGACGAGGCCGGCGAACAGCATGAAAGCGACGAGCACGATCGCCGCGCGTCGCGTGGAGCGCGGCGTGAGCCTCAAGGCATGTTTCGCATGTCGTGCATCGACGGCATCATGTTGTGGTTGAGGTGGTACATCACCCACAGCGAGCCCGCGAGCGTGATGACCACGAGCACCAGCGTGAAGAGCAGAGCGAGCATGGTCCAGCCGCCTTCGGCCTTGCCGTTCATGTGCAGAAAATAAACCATGTGCACGACGATCTGCACCACGCCGACCGCCAGGATCACGACCGCGGTCGTGGTCGAGCTGTCGAACACCTTGCCCATCACGAGCCAAAACGACACGGCCGTCAGGATCGCGGCCAGCGCAAACCCGGTCAGGTAACCCTTGAGCGTGCTGTGGGGCGCGCCGCTGTCGGGGTCGTTGTCGTCATGGTGCGTCTCGACATGCGCGCTCATCGCAGCACTCCCATCAAGTAGACGAAGGTGAACACGCCGATCCACACCACGTCGAGAAAGTGCCAGAACATCGAGAGGCACATCAGCCGGCGCTTGTTCTCAGACACCAACCCGCGTTGGCCGAGCTGGAACATCAGCGTGATCAACCAGACGATGCCGAAGCTCACGTGCAGCCCATGCGTACCGACGAGGGCGAAGAAAGCCGACAGGAACGCGCTGCGTTGCGGGCCCGCGCCTTCGTGGATCAGGTGGTTGAACTCGTAGAGCTCCAGCCCGATGAAACCCGCGCCGAGCAAGCCGGTGATTGCGAGCCACGTCAGCACGGCCTTCAGCTTGCCGCGCTGCATTTCGAGCATCGCGAAGCCGTAGGTGATCGACGACAGCAGCAGCAGCGAGGTGTTGACCGCGACGAGCGGCAAGTTGAACAGCTCGGCGCCCGTCGGCCCCGCAGCGTAGTTGCGGCCGAGCACGCCGTACACCGCGAACAGCGCCGCGAACACGAGGCAATCGCTCATCAGGTAGAGCCAGAACCCGAGCAGCGTGCCGTTCTGCGGGTGATGCGCTTCGGTCAGGTAGTAGCGCGGGGCGGCGCTTGCGGTTGTCGTCGCTGTTGCTGATGCTGTGGCTGTCATGGGAGGCTTTCCTGCGCAAGCAGAAATGGCGCGGCAAAGGCGCGTTCGGGCCGGGCGCGTCGCTTCGCCTCGGCGGTCGCCGCTGCGCGACGACTTCTCTCCGGTGCTCGTTCGCGCGGCCCGCCGCAGAACTCGCTGCGTTCGCTTCGCTCACTGCGCTCTAACAGCCGCGGCGAGTCAGATGTTGATGCGCGCTGCGCGCGCGGCCACACGCCCTGCGCTCCTCGACGCCTCCCACGAAGCGCCACACCCGGCCCGAACGCGCCTTTGCAGGAACAGCGGCAGTCTCGGCCCCCTCGCCCCTTTGGGGAGAGGGCTGGGGTGAGGGGTGGCGTGCCGCGCGCTGGCGCTTCGCGCGCCCTCACCCCAACCCTCTCCCAGAGGGAGAGGGAGCCAACTCGAAAGCCGCCACAGCGGATCCGATCTAACGTCGAGTTCGGTTTCATCCTAGGCCAGGCGCTTTCCGGAGGCCGCATCGAACACGTGTGCCTTGTCGGCGTCGATCGCGAGGTAGATGGTGTCGTCCGGCTTCGCAGCCGTGCGGCCGTGGATCACGACGACGAACTGCGTCGTTTGCCCGTTCTGGCCGATCTGCAGCAGCAGTTCGGTTTCTGCCCCGGTCGGCTCGACCACGATCACTTTCGCGGCGATGCCCTGGCCGTGGGGCGCGAGGTGGATGTCACCGGGGCGGATGCCGTAGTGCACCGCCTGGCCGTCGGTGCCGCCGACCGGTACCGGCACCGGCCAGCGCGTGCCCGCGGCTTCGACCTCGGTCGTGGGGCCCGACCCGCGGTCGTTGCGCGTGCGGAGCGTGCCTTCGACCACGTTCATCGACGGCGAGCCGATGAATTGCGCGACGAACAGATTGCACGGGTGGTCGTAGAGCTCGAGCGGCGTGCCGATCTGCTCGACGATGCCGTCGTGCATCACGACGATGCGGTCGGCCATCGTCATCGCCTCGATCTGGTCGTGCGTGACGTAGACGGTCGTCGTCTTGAGCCGCTGGTGCAGCGCCTTGATCTCGGCACGCATCGCCACGCGCAGCTTCGCGTCGAGGTTGCTGAGCGGCTCGTCGAACAAGAACACTTTCGGATCGCGCACGATCGCCCGCCCCATCGCCACACGCTGGCGCTGCCCGCCCGAGAGCTCGCGCGGGTGGCGGTCGAGCAGTGGGTCGAGGTTGAGGATGCGGGCTGCGTCGTTCACGCGCTTCGCGGTGAGCGTGGGGTCGGCGTTGCGCAGGCGCAGGCTGAAACCCATGTTCTCGCCGACCGTCATGTGCGGGTAGAGCGCGTAGCTCTGGAACACCATCGCGATGTCGCGGTCCTTCGATTCGAGGTCGTTGACTCGCTTGCCGTCGATCGTGATCTCGCCGCCGGTGATTTCCTCCAACCCGGCGAGCATGCGCAGCAGCGTGCTCTTGCCGCAGCCCGAGGGGCCGACCAGCACGACGAACTCGCCGTCGGCGATGTCGAAGCCGATGCCGTGCAGCACCTTGACCTTGTTGCCGTAGGTCTTCTGGACGTTCTTGAAGCCGACCGATGCCATGTTCTTTTCTTTCAGGGCTCAGCTCTTGACCGCGCCGGCCGTGAGTCCGCCGACCATGTAGCGCTTGAAGGCGTAGTAGATCGCGGCCGGTGGCAGCGCGTAGATCAGGCCGGTGGCCATCAGCAGTTCCCAGGGCGAATCGTCGGCGGCGAGGAAGTTGCCGAGCGCGACCGCGAGCGTCACGCTCTTGTCGTTCGACAGCAGCAAGAAGGCATAGAGGTACTCGTTCCACGCCAGCAGCAACGCGTAGGTGCCGACCGCGACCAGCGAGGGCAGCATCAGCGGCAGGTACACGAGGCGAAAGAGCTGCAGCGGCGAAGCGCCGTCCATGCGCGCGGCTTCATCGAGCTCGATCGGCAGCTTGTCGGAGGCCTGCTTCAGCACCCAGATGCAATAAGGCGACGCGATCGTCACCATCGCCAGGATGAGCGCCCACTGGCTGTTGAGCAGCCCGTAGTTGCCCATGGTCTTGTACATCGGCACCGCGAGAAACGCGGCCGGGATGAAGTAGGTGAACAGCGCGAGGTTCATCACGGTGCGGCCGCCGCGCACCTTCAGACGGCTGATCGCGAACGCGGCGGACGTGGCGACGAACAGCGTGATTGCGGCAACGGCCACCGCGATCAGCACCGAGTTCCAGAGCTGGATCCAGAAGTGGTCGAGGTAGAAGTGTTTCTGCTGAAAGACGGTGACGAAGTTCTGCATCGTCGGCTCTTTCGGCCAGAGCCGGCCCGTGGTCGCCTGATCTCGCGGCGAGATCGCGAACAGCACGAGGTGGTAGACCGGGATGATGGTCCACAAGAACAGCGGGATGCCGATCAGCAGCAGCTTCGCCTCGGTCGACACGGCCTTCCAGGTTTTGGCGTTCATGGGCTGCGCTTTACGTTCGGTCGCTCACGTGCGGTCGTTCACTTCGAGAGCCGCTTCATCATGAAGTACACGAGCGGTAGGATCAGCGGCAACGCGACCACGATCGACGCCATCGAGAGGTCGACCTGATCGAGCCGCAGGTAGCGGATGCCGAGCGTGGCGAGCACATGCGTCAGATCGGCCGGGCCGCCGCCGGTCAGCAGGTAGACGCTGTTGAAGTCGCCAAGCGTCCAGATCATCGACAGAATCAGCGAGGTCACATAGAGCGTGCGCAGCGCCGGCCAGGTGATGAAGCGGAACTTCTGCCAGTTCGTGGCACCGTCGACCGAGGCGGCTTCGTATTGTTCGGCGGGGATGGCCAGCCGCCCGGCGATCAGGATCAAGGTCCAGAATGGCAGTGACTTCCACACGTGCATCAGCATCGAGAAGCCGAGCGCGAGGGTCGGGTCGTTCAGCCAGTTCGGGCCGTCGGCGCCGGTGAGTTTGAAGATCAACGTGTTGATCACGCCCCATTCGGG
>JANMWQ010000344.1:0-3602 GCA_031394085.1 Rhizobacter sp.
CGACGACGACATGATCCCGGAGGATTTGTGGTCGATCAAGCGCTTCAGCGCGCTCGGCACCGAGCTCACCGGCTACCCCGCCGTGAGCATCTGGCACGACTTCAAGTACCACCCGAAAGAGACCATCGGCGGCACGCAAGATTGGCTCTACGAGCACCTCGGCGCGCTGTTCTGGGTGGTCGAGCTGTGGAGCCCGAACAAGGCCGCCGGCATCACCGACTACAAGTGGATCGACTGGTACCGCGAGCACCCGGTCGCAGACGATCTGAAGCTCTTGAAGTGGAGCGACGAGCAGTGCGCCGGCGAGGCGCACGCCGACTGGAAGCCCTTCATGCACCCGCAGCTCGGAGCGGTGGAGATCGGCGGCTGGGACAAGATGAACTTCTGGCGCAACCCGCCGCCGCACCTGCGCGAGCGCGAGGTCGCGCGCTTTCCCGCGTGGATGAACCAGATCGCTTTGAGCTTGCCCAAGCTCGAACTCTTGCGCACCGAAGTGCGCGCGCTCGGCCCCGACACCTGGCGCATTCGCTTCGCGGTCGGCAACAGCGGCTGGCTGCCGGCCTGCGTGAGCAAGCGGGCGCTGGCGCGCAAGGTCGTGCGCGGCGTGATGTTCGAGATCCACCTGCCGGCCGGTGATGCGACCGTCTCTCTCGTCAGCGGCAAGCCGCGCATCGAAGGGCCGCAGCTCGAAGGGCACGCACCGAAAGCGTCGCTCCAGGCCTTCTTGCCGAACCGTGAGGTCACCGGTGACCGGGCGGTGGTCGAGTGGGTGGTGCGTGCGCCCAAGGGCACCCGGCTGGCGTTGACGGCGCAGGCCGAGCGGGCGGGGGTGGTGCGAACCGAGGTCAGCCTGGACTGACCACGCTGCGCCGCAGCCGCACCACGAAGCGGCTGCCGACCGTGTCCGCGACCGATTCGATCGAAATCGCGCCGCCGAGCGCCACCGCGATCCGGTGGCAAATGGCCAGCCCGAGGCCGGTGCCCTCGTACTTGCGCCGTGCATTCAGGCGCTTGAACGGCTGGAACAGCAGCGCCTGGTCGGCCGCGGCGATGCCGATGCCGTTGTCGGCAACCACCACCCGCACGTACGCAGGGTCGGCGTCGGGCACCGAGCCGATGCGCACCTCGGGGGCGCGCTCGGGTGGCACGAACTTGATCGCGTTGGACACCAGGTTCTGGAACAGCGCGGACAGCAGGCTGTCGGTGCCCATCACCTCGGGGAGTGGCTGCAGCTCGATGTGCGCGCCGCGTTGCGAGATGCGCGCGGCGAGGCCGGCGCACACCTGGTTCAGCAACGGCCCGAGCGCGACCGGCTGCGCCGGCGCGCCCGCTTGATCGAGGCGCACGAACTCGAGCAGGTCGTCGAGCATGCAGCGCATGCGCTGCGCGCCCGCCAGCACATGGTGAAAGTAGCCGCTGGATGCGGCCGTGAGCTCGGCCGCGTGCTCGCGTTCGATCAGCCCGGTGAACTGCATGATCGTGTTCAACGGCTCGCGCAAATCGTGCGAGGTCATGCGCGCGAACTGCTCCAGCCCTTCGTTGGCGCGGCGCAGCTCGGCGTTGCTGCGTTCGAGCGCCTCGTTCGTGGCCACGATGCCGCTCACGTCGTGTGCCAGCACCAGCACGCCGATGACCTGCCCGGCCGGGTCGCGCGCCGGCGAGTAGCTGACGTCCATCGTGCGCCGCCCGTGCTGCGGAAAATCGAACGCCGCGCGGTAGCTCGACACCTCGCCGCCTAACGCCTGCTTGAACCGCGGCTCGACCAGGTTGCGGTAGACGGCTTCCGAGAGCAGCTCGGGAATGCGCTTTCCGACGATCGAAACGCGCGGCCGCTGCCAGTAATCTTCGTAGGCGCGGTTGACCATGCGGTAGGTGCCTTCACGGTCGATGAACGACGCCAGTTCGCTCGTCGCCGAGGTGATCGCCGAGAGCGCGTAGTTCAGCTGGCGCTGGCGCTCGATCACCGTGGCGAGAAACTGCGCCGGCATCAGCGCCAGCACGGCCGACAGCAGCACCATGCCTTGCTGCGCCGCGCCGCCGAGTCCGGCGGGCACGAACACGCCGTAGTCGAGCGCCGCGACCACCACGACCACGCTGGTAAGCACGAGCCCGAAGCCGGCCAGCGGCGTCGCCAGTGCAGCGGCGGCGAGCAGCGGCAGCGACATGAACACGAACGGGTAGGGCAGCCAGGTCAGCGCGAGCAGCGTGACGCCCAGGCTGAGCAGCGCGAGCGCGGCCACCGGCAGCGTCGCGAGCTGCGCGCGCCAGGCGACCGGGCGCGTCTGGCACAGCGTCAGGAAGAACGGCAGCGCCGCGGCGGCGCCCAGCGCGTCGCCCGCATACCAGTTGAGCCACAGCGCCGGGAAGCTGCCGACGCCGTGGCCGGCGAGCGCCGCGGCGCCCAGCGTCGCGCCGACGAGCTGCGGCAAGAACGCACCGAGTGCGAGCATGCGCAACAGCGCGGTGGGCGAGTCGGTGACATCGGCCGGCCGCGAACGCCCACCGAGCAGCAGCGCACCGACGAGCACCTCGGCCAGGTTCGCCGCCACGAAGCTCAGCGCGAGCCCGAGCGGGTCGCCGACGAGCAGGTTCGCGCCGAGGTTGCCGGTGACCACCGCCAGCGCCAGCAGCGGCCAGCGTTGGCGCGGCGCGGTCGCCAGCACCGCGATCGCCAGCGCGTTGGCGAACCACACGGTCGCGACGCTGCCGGACTGGCGCGACAGGTGAATCGCGGCCAGCGCGAGCACCGCACAGCCGAGCGCGAGCCAGGCCGCTGGCGCGATGCGCTGCCGCACCGGCGCTACCAGCCGGAGGCGCCGTTGATCACGGCGACGAGCTTGTGCGCGGATTCGGCGTCGATCGGCTTGGTAATGTAGCCCTTGACGCTCGCAAAACTCTGCGCGCGTTCGCGGTCGTGCGGGTCGGGCGACGAGGTCAGCATCACCACCACCGCGCTGTGGCGGCGCTCGGGCTGGAGCGCCTCGTAGCACTCGAGAAACGCGAAGCCGTTCATCTCGGGCATGTTGATGTCGAGCAGGATCGCGTCGACCGGCGGCGCATCGGCGCGTTGCAGGTAGTCGAGCGCTTCCTGGCCGGTGCCGAAGGTGACGACCGAGTCGGCGATGTGCGCGCGTTCGACCATCAGGCGGCTGTAGAGCAGATCGGGATCGCTGTCGTCGATGATCAGAATCTGCCGCATGAAATGCCCTGGTTGGTGCTCGCCGAGCGATGCCGACAATTCCGCCGGATTATGTTGGCAATCGCCCGGTTTCAATCCTAAAGAGCCGTGTCGCTCGTCGCACTGTCGCGATGTCAATCGCCGCGCCCGTCGCCAGCCGCCGCGCGCGGCGCCAACGGTGCCTCGCGCATCGCCTCGCGCCACACCTTCTTCGGCAAAAACGTGCGCAGCTGGCCGATCGCCTTGTCGATCAGCGCCGGGTGCAACTCGTGCGCGATGCCGGGCAGCACATCGGCGGTGACATCGGCGCCGAGCTCGACCAGTGTCTGCGCCGAATCGATCGCCGCGGCGGCCGGGATCACGGTGTCGGCGAGGCCGTGAAACAGGTGCACGGTGGTGTCGAGCGGCGCATGCGTCGGCGCGG
>JANMWQ010000347.1:0-11044 GCA_031394085.1 Rhizobacter sp.
CATCAGTTCGCGTTCCGTGCGTGAACGCGCCCGGCGCCAGCCGATCACGCCGGCGGCCGCGGCGAGCGCGAAGATCGTGGTCCAGATCGGGCCGAAGGCCCAGTCGGGCGGCTTCCACGAAGGCTGCTTCAGGCTCGTGTACCAAGGCCCGATGTCGGTCATCAGCCCGCCGAGTACAGCGACGAACATCGCCGCGGCGGCGGCCACCAGAATCGGACGCCAACGGCTCATACACGCGCCACACCGAACAGATGCGCCAGGTCCTTGAAGAAGATGCGCACATGCGCCATCGGGCGTTTGCGCACCAGCTCCTTGTTCATGTACGACTCGAAGGTCAACTGCTGCACGTCGCGGTCTTTGCAGATGGCGACGAAGCGCTCGCGCAGGCGATCGTTCGAGTACCAGAACCACTGCATGATGCCGAGCACCCTGAAAACCGTGCCGTGCGCCTTCATGAAGCGTTTGCGGGCGAGTGCGAGCGAGCGCACGTCGCCGGTGGCGAGCAGCGCCTGGACCGCATCGGCGGCCTGGCGCCCACCGTACATCGCGTAGTAGATGCCCTCGCCGGACGCCGGCGCGACCACGCCGGCAGCATCTCCGGCGAGCACCACGTCACGGCCGTTGTCCCAGCGCGGCAGCGGCTTCATCGGCAGCGGCGCGCCTTCACGGCGCAGCGTTTCGGCGCCGGTCAGGCCAGCAGCGTGGCGCAGGCCACCGACCGCGCCGCGCAACGAAAAGCCTTTGTCGGCGCTGCCGGTGCCGACGCTCATCGTGTCGCCGTGCGGGAAGACCCAGCCGTAAAAATCGGGCGACAGGCTGCCGCGGTAGTACACATCGCAACGCGAAGGGTCGAAACCGGCCGGCAGCACGGCCGGCGTGCGCAGGATCTCGTGGTACGCGAACACGTATTTCGTGCGCTCGGCGCCGGGCACGGTCTGCTTCGCGACGGCCGACTTCGCGCCGTCGGCACCGACGATCGCGCGGGCGCGCACGCAGGCCGCAACACGCGCCGATTTGTCAGTGCGCGAACGCTGCTCGAAGTGCACGACGGCCACACCATCGGCATCGCGCGTGATCTTGTCGAAGTCGCCGATGCGCCGCTGCGCACCACTGGCTGCAGCGCGCTCGCGCAGCCACTCGTCGAACTGGTCGCGGTCGACCATGCCGACGAAGCCGTTGTCGATCGGGATGTCGACCCGCGCGTCCTTCGGCGAAATCATGCGCGCGGCGGTGGCGCGCGCGACCAGCAGCGCATCGGGGATCGCGAAGTCTTTGATCAGCCGCGGCGGGATCGCGCCGCCGCAGGGCTTGGTGCGGCCGGCGCGGTCGAGCAGCAGCACCGATCGCCCGAGGCGCGCGAGATCGTGCGCCGCCGTGGCGCCGGCGGGGCCACCGCCGATGACGACCACGTCGAAGGTTTCGGTGGCGGTTGGGGTTCCGGTTTCGTTCATCGAATCACCTCGCTTGCAACGCTGCTTCGCCGTCCGACCGACGCGTGTTGTGTGTGGGCGCCGGGCGCGCGGTGCGACCCATCCGCGCCGCGAGAACTGCCGAGGCGACGAACAGCAGCGCCTCGAATGCGAACACCGCCGCGTAGGCATGCGAGGGCGTGCCGATCAGCCAGCGCGCGAGGTCGCTCGCCGCCGTGCCCACCAGCCCGCCCAAGCCGAACGCGACCGCCTGCGCCGCGCCCCACAGGCCCATGCGCGTGCCTTCGCGCGCATGCCGGCCCTCGCCGGCGAGCCGCATCATCGACGCGATCGCCGCGATCGAGAACGCACCGTTGGCCACGCCGAGCGCGAACACGTTGGCCTTGAACGGCCACGCCGCGCCGACGATGCCGGCAGCGACCAACCCCAGCAGCATCAGCGCCGACAGCAGGCAGCCGCCGATTTGCCAAGCGCGCAACGAGCCCAGGCGCGTGCCGCGCCCGGCAAAGGCCGCTGCCAGCATGCCGACGAAGACACCACCGTGCTGCACGCCCGACAGACTTGTCGACTCGCCCGGCGTGAAACCGAACACGCTGCCGGCGAAGGGCTCGAGGATCAGGTCTTGCGCGCTGTAGGCGAGCATCGAGATGAACACGAAGATCGTGAAATGCCGCGCCACCGGCTCGGCCCAGACCTGGGCGAGCGCTTCGCGGAAGGCGGGCTGGTGCGCTGGTTCGGCGGGTGCGACCGGCTCGGTCGTCCCCGCGCCTTCGAGCCGCCAGGTCGCGATCAGCGTCAGCAGCACGGCGAGCCCCGAGACGCCCGCCGTCACCACGATCAACCGCATCGGCGAGTACGGGTCGAGCAGCTTGCCGGCGACCCCGGCCGTGACCGCGAAGCCGACGATCATCATCAGCCAGACGATGGTCGCCGCCGCGGCACGCCGCGGCGCCTCGACCCGCTTGGCGAGCAGCACCAGCAGCAAGGTGCCGGCCGCGCTCACGCCGATGCCGATCAGCATGAAGGCGACGACCGCCAGCGCGATGCCCGAGACACGATCGCTGCCCATCCACGCGGTCGCGATCGCCGCGAGCGCGCCGCCGAACGCCAGCACGAGCATGCCGCCGACGATCCACGGCGTGCGTCGCTGGCCGAGGTCGGAACCGTAGCCCATGCGCGGCCGCGCCACTTGCACGAGGTAGTGCATCGCGACGAGGATGCCTGGCAGCAGCGCCGGCAATGCGAGCTCGACGACCATCACGCGGTTCAGCGTCGAGGTCGTCATCACGACGACAGCGCCGAGGCAGGCCTGGACCAATCCGAGCCTGACGATGGACGGCCAACCGAACGACGCGCTCATGCGGCACCTCGCAGCGCGAACGCGCTGACCATCATCCCGATCACGAACAGCGGCACGCCGAAGCCGCTGTACCAGACCGCGCGCTCGGTCGGCTGTTGCAGAAAGCGCCGCATCAGCACGAGCTGCAACGCGATCAGCCCACCGACGGCGAGTGCATGCATCGGCTGCTGCCAGAACACGAGCAAACCCGCCACGCACAGCTGCGGCAGGATCATCACCCAGCACGCCGTGCGCGCCGCCGACTGCACGCCGAGCTGCACCGGCAGAGAGGCGATGCCCATCTGCCGGTCGCCCTCGACCGACTTGAAATCGTTGAGCGTCATGATGCCGTGCGCCGAGACGCTGTAGAGCAGCGCGAGCGCCAGCGAACGCAGCTCCGGCATCGCTCCGCCGGCCATCACTGCCGCGCCGGTGACCCACGCTAGGCCTTCGTAGCACAGGCCGCAGGCGGCATTGCCCCACCAGCCGTTCTGCTTCAGCCGCAGCGGCGGCGCGCTGTAGGCCCAGGCCAGCAGCAGGCCGACGACGCCGGCCGCAAAACCCCAGGGGCCGAGGAAGGCCGCAACGAACAGCGAGAGCAGCGTCCACAGGATCGCGATCGCGAGCCCCCAGCGGCCGGGCATGCGGCCCGACGGGATCGGGCGGTTCGGCTCGTTGATCGCATCGACATGCCGATCGAACCAGTCGTTCACCGCTTGGCTGCTGGCGCAGACCATCGGCCCGGCGAGCACGATGCCGACGACGATGATCGGCCAGTGCCCTTCGGTCGCGACGCCCGACGCCACGACCCCGCAGCCGAACGCCCACATCGGCGGGAACCAGGTGATCGGTTTGAGCAGCTCCGCGACAGCGGAAAGGGCGGGTCGAGCCATGCAAGCGATACTGCGCTTGACACTCGAATACGTCAATCTAGATTTACACTCGATGTGTCAATCTGCTGGTGCATCCGAGCGCGTGACCGCCTGACCGCCCGGCGGGTGGCGTCGGTACGCCGACGCCGGGTGCCCGATCTACTCTTCGCCTGGCACTTGCGTCAGGTCACCGATGTTGAAGCGCCGCAGCTTCACATACAGGCTTTGGCGCGACAGCCCGAGCATCTCGGCGGCCGAGGCGCGGTTGTCGTGCGTGAGCTCGAGTGCGGCCTCGATGCAGAGCTGCTCGATCAGATCGGTGGTGTCGCGCACGATGTCTTTCAGCGGTACGCGGCCGACCAACTCGGTCATCTGCCCGACCGAACGCGGCATCTCGCGGCCGGCCCCGGTGGTGCGCACCTCGGCAGCCAAGCGCCGGCTCACGTCGCGAATCGTGAAACCGAGGCAGGGCTGCTCGCCCTCGGTGACGGCCACGCCGGAAATCTCGACTTCGGTGGACGCGCCGTACTCACCGCGCATCACGGTCGCGAAAAGCCGCACCGCGCCACGCTGGCGTAAATTGCTGATCAGCACGTTCAGGTCGACGCCGGTGCGCCCCAGCCAACGCTCGAGCGACTGGCCCTGTGCCTGGGTTTCGGTGGCGAGTTGGGCGAGGTCGATGAAGGCGTGGTTCGCCGTCATGATCAAGCCTTCGAGGTCGGTCACGACGAAAGCGTCGGGCGCGCTCTCGATCAACTTCAGCAGCCCGCTCTGGCCGCTTCGCTCGGTCGGGCTCTGCACCGCATCGAGCGGCGAAACGCGCACCAGCAGATGCGAGGTTTTCTCCTGGCGAAACAGCGACGCCGACACGCGCATCTCGGCCTGGCCACGCAGCCGCGCGCTCACGCTTTCGCCGTGACCGGTCGCGCTGACCCGGCCGAGCATCGCCGGCACGCTCGACGTGGCCTTGGCGGCCGGGTCGGACTCGAAGCTGTCGGAAAGCATCCAGGCGGGCCGCGAAGCCTCTGCGCCGAACAGCGCCAGCGCCGCGGGGTTCGCTTCTTCGGTCTTGCCGGTGACGGCATCGACGATCAGCACCGCCTCGGAAGCCGACTGGAACAGCGAGCGATAACGCGTCTCCATGTGACGCAGGCGCCAATAGTCGCGCTCCATCGCTTGCTGGGCGCTGATGAGGCGCTGCTGCAGCGCCGCGTTGGCGCGCAGGTCGCGCCCGAAAACGACCGAGCGCACGCCGATCTTGGCGTGCCCGGCTTGCTGCGGCAGCGTGATCGCCGAATACGACAGCGGCAGGTCGGCGCCGTCGACCGACGGGTGGTTGATGTGGCGCCAGCGCGGCGCCGCGTTCGCGCGCGAATCGCGCAACAAGGCCTCGACCTTCGGCCGGCTTTCGACAGTGACGGTGTCGGCCCATGGCTTGCCGAGCCACTCGTAATAGCCTTCGCGCGGCAGGTCTTCGCTGCCGAACGCGAGGTCGCGGATCACGCCCTGCTCGTCGATGATCAAGGCCACGTCGGCGGCGGCCGCGATCAGTTTGCCCGCCATCTCGGCGGTCAGGTCGCCGAGCGTTTTCGCTGGCGATTCGAACTCTCTCATGCCCGCTCCCAGGGCCGGGCTGCGACCCGCCCGCCCCCCGCGGAGGTCAAGGAAAGCGGCAACGCCAAATTTCCTCGAGAGCTTTGTTTTCCGGGTCGCTGACGCATCATTTCCTCATTTTTATTCATCGGGGGCGATGCCCTCGCGCACAGCACGCATCAACCGGCGGCCCGCTGCCGCTGCGCGCGCCCGACGATCAGGCCTTCCGCGAGCAACGGTGCTTCGCTGCCGTCTATTGTCATGCCGTCGGCGCCGACCTCGCCGACGAACGCCGGGTTCGCGCCGAACAGCGGCCCGCCGACGAGCACTGCGATGTCTCGATTGCAGGTGGCATGTCTGACAGCGGCGATGCTCGCCGTCAGTTCCGGCAGATGCCCCGCAGAACCGAGCGAAAAGCCGACCACGTCGAACCATTCGGTCTTCACCAGCGTGGCGGCGTCAACGCCGTCGAACCAGGCGCCGCCAGTCACGTCCCAGCCGGCCCGGCGGAAGAACTCGCCCACCATCACCAGCCCGAACGTGTGCTGTTCGCCGGGGCTGGGCAGCAACAGCACACGTCGCCCCTGCGAGGGGTGCTCCACGCCGCGGCCCAGCGCGGGGCTGAGTTCACGCAGCACCCGCTGCAGCCGGCCGAGCCCGACCGTCACGTCGGTGAAGTTACACAAGTCTTCGTCCCACAAATTACCCAGGTAGCGCGCCGTCGGCGCGAGCAAGTCGAGGTAGATCTTCTCGACCGACACCTCGCGGGCGCGCAGGCTCTGGATGGTCGCGAACGCAACGTCTTCGTCGTGCGCGAGCACGAGCTTGGCGAACTGTTTGACGTCGTCGGCGGTGATCGCATAACCCAGGCCGGCCGGGCGCAGCAGCGGCTCGGTGGCTGTGCGGTGCGCGAGCATCAGGCGCGGAATGATCTCTTGCTCGATCGTGCGTGCCAGCTGGGACATGCGCGTGTCGTTGGCGGCTTCGGCCGGGCGGAATTCCGGCAACTCGACCTGGCATTCGGGCGGTGCATTGCCTCTTGACCGACCTTCCCGCAGCGAATTTTCTTGGGACCTGCTCTCCATGGACAGTCTCCTCGCGTTGCTCTGCCGTTGTGCTCAGGGAAGATGCCCTCGGCGCGCCAGAGTGACAAACGACGCCCGAAGCTGTCATCGCCGCGTGACTCGTTGCGTGAAGTTTTACCGCCGGCTCCGCACAGCGTCAACCGGCCGGCGCCCTCGTTGCAGCGCCCAGAACGACACGACAAACACGATTCCGAGTCGCAAATATAGTGTCATGTTTGATTTACGTCTAGCCCGATTGACATCTATTCGGCGTGGGTCTAGATTCCGATCCGACAAGCACACCGAGGATGTCGATGCAACCAAGTGGGGCCCATGGCGCAGCGCAGGATTCGTACCGGCCGCTGTACACCGCAGAGGAACGCCTGCGACGCGATGCGTCGGGCTGGACCCTCGTGCAGGGGCTGCTCGCGCCGGTCCAGTTCCTGGTCTTTCTGATCAGCCTCGGGCTGGTGCTGCGCTACCTCGTCACCGGTGACGGTCACGACGCCGCGGTGGGGTCGGTGGTGCTCAAGACGCTGACTCTCTACGCGATCATGGTCACCGGCTGCATCTGGGAGAAGGTCGTCTTCGGCCGCTACCTGTTCGCGCCGGCGTTCTACTGGGAAGACGTGTTCAGCATGCTCGTGCTGGCGCTGCACACGGCCTATCTCGTGGCGCTGGCCACCGATGCGCTCGGCGCGCGCCCCTTGATGTACCTGGCGCTCGCCGCCTACGCGACCTACGTGATCAACGCGGCGCAGTTCATCCTGAAGCTGCGCGCGGCGCGGCTCGATCAGGCGCGGCGCGACCGCACGATCGCTGCCACGGGGCTGGCGGCGTGAGTGCTGTGATCCCGATCCGCGCCGCGCCATCCGAAGGCTGCACCGACGCGCCCGTCATCCGCGAGCGTGGCCAGCGCGAGGTGTTCTGCGGCCTGACCGGCATCATCTGGCTGCATCGCAAGATCCAGGACGCGTTCTTCCTCGTCGTCGGCTCGCGCACCTGCGCGCACCTGATCCAGTCGGCGGCCGGCGTGATGATCTTCGCCGAGCCGCGCTTCGCGACCGCGATCATCGACGAACGCGATCTGGCCGGCCTGGCCGACGTGAACACCGAGCTCGATCGCGTGGTCACGCGGCTGCTCGAACGCCGGCCCGAGATCAAGCTGCTGTTTTTGGTCGGCTCCTGCCCGTCGGAGGTCATCAAGCTCGACCTCTCACGCGCGGCCTCGCGCCTGTCGGGCCAGTTCTCACCCGCCGTGCGCGTGCTCAGCTACTCGGGCAGCGGCATCGAAACCACCTTCACGCAGGGCGAAGACGCCTGCCTCGCCGCGCTGGTGCCGAACCTCCCCGCCACGGCCGCCGATGCGCCGGCCTCGTTGATGGTCGTCGGCACGCTGGCCGATGTCGTCGAAGACCAGTTCATGCGGCTGTTCGCTGCGCTCGGTATTGCGGATCAGGGCCCCGTGCACTTCTTCCCGCCGCGGCGCGCCGGCGCGATGCCTTCGATCGGGCCGAACACGCGGCTGCTGCTCGCGCAACCGTTTCTCGCCGACACCGCCCGCGTGCTCGAAGCCCGCGGCGCGACACGGCTGCCTGCGCCCTTCCCGCTCGGCGCCGAGGGCACGACCTTGTGGCTGCAGGCCGCCGCGACCGCTTTCGGCATCAGCGCCGATGCGTTCGAGCGCGCCACCGCGCCCGGCCGCGAACGTGCCCGCGCCGCGCTGGCGCGGCAGCGAACGCAGCTCGCCGGCAAGCGCATCTTCTTCTTCCCCGATTCGCAGCTCGAGATCCCGATCGCGCGCTTTCTCGCACGCGAACTCGGCATGCAACTCACCGAAGTCGGCTCGCCGTACCTGCACCGTCAGCACCTCGCCGAAGAGCTCGCGCTGCTGCCGGCCGGCACGACCTTGTCCGAAGGTCAGGACGTCGAAAAACAGATCGACCGCTGCCGCGCCGCGCAACCCGACATCGTGGTTTGCGGCCTCGGCCTCGCGAACCCGCTCGAAGCCGAAGGCATGACGACCAAGTGGTCGATCGAGCTGGTGTTCACACCGATCCAGGGCTACGACCAGGCGGGTGACCTGGCCGAGTTGTTCGCAAGACCGCTGTTGCGCAAGCTGAAACTGGTCGCCTGACATGACGAAGCCCCCACGCTCACTTCGTTCGCTGCCCCCCGAGGGGGCGCGTCAGCGCCTTCGGGCGGCCGAGCGCCACTGACATGCAACTCACCCTCTGGACCTACGAAGGCCCGCCGCACGTCGGCGCGATGCGCGTCGCAACCGCGCTGCAAGACGTTCACTACGTGCTGCACGCGCCGCAGGGTGACACCTACGCCGACCTGCTGTTCACGATGATCGAGCGGCTGCAGAAGCGCCCGCCGGTCACCTACACCACCTTCCAGGCGCGCGACCTCGGCGGCGACACCGCCGAGCTGTTCAAGAACGCCGCGCGCGATGCCTACGAGCGCTTCAAGCCGAAGGCGATGATGGTCGGCGCCTCGTGCACCGCCGAACTGATTCAGGACGACCCGGGTGGCCTCGCGAAAGCGCTGAACCTGCCGGTGCCGGTGATCGCACTCGAACTGCCCTCGTACCAGCGCAAGGAAAACTGGGGCGCGTCCGAGACCTTCTATCAAATGGTGCGCGCACTCGCCGGGCCCGCCGCAGCGCAACGCGCGGCGACTCGTGCCGACATGCCCGCGGCGGGCACCGACCTCACTCCGCGCCCGGCAAATCAGCGCCCGAGCTGCAACATCCTCGGGCCGTCGGCGCTCGGTTTCCGCCACCGCGACGACGTGACCGAGATCCGCAAGCTGCTCGACCACATCGGCGTCGATGTGCGCATCGTCGCGCCGCTCGGCGCCACCGCCGATGACCTCGCGCACCTCGGCGACGCCGACTTCAACGTCGTGCTCTACCCCGAAGTCGGCGCCCTCACCGCCACCTGGCTCACCCGCAACTTCGGCCAGCCGGCGACGAAGACGATTCCGCTCGGCGCCGGTGCGACGCGCGACTTCGTCGCCGAAGTCGCGGCCCTCGCCGGCATCGACGCAACGAAGGCGCTCGCCGATGTGCAGTCGCGCTTGAACTGGTATGCGCGCTCGGTCGACTCGACCTACCTGACCGGCAAGCGCGTCTTCATCTTCGGCGACGCGACCCATGCGGTCGCGGCGGCGCGGGTCGCCTCCACCGAACTCGGCTTCAAGGTTGTCGGCATCGGCACCTACAGCCGCGAGTTCGCCCGCGAAGTGCGCGAAGCCGCGAAGCTTTATGAGGTCGAGGCGCTGATCACCGACGACTACCTCGAGGTCGAAGCCAAGGTCGCCGAGCTGCAGCCCGAGCTGGTGCTCGGCACGCAGATGGAGCGCCACATCGCCAAGCGCCTGGGCGTGCCCTGCGCGGTGATCTCGGCGCCGGTGCACGTGCAGGACTTCCCGGCGCGCTACTCGCCGCAGATGGGTTTCGAGGGCGCGAACGTGCTGTTCGACACCTGGGTGCACCCACTGATGATGGGCCTCGAGGAGCACCTGATCGGCATGTTCCGCGGCGACTTCGAGTTCCATGAAGACGCCGCGCCGTCGCACCTCGGCGGGCAGGCGAACAAGCTCACGGGGGCTGCCGTCGCAGAGCCGGTCGAAGCGCCGGCTCCAGTCGCCGCGATCGCCGAGACCGCCGAGACCATCACCGCGCTCGCAACCCCCACCGGAGAAAGTCCACAAACCGCGATCCCGGCCATGTGGGCCCCCGATGCGGAGAAGGAGCTTCGCAAGATTCCCTTCTTCGTGCGCGGCAAAGCACGCCGCAACACCGAGGCGTATGCACACAGCAACCGCGTTCCGCTGATCACCGTAGAGACCCTGTATGACGCCAAAGCGCATTTCAGTCGCTGACCGCCACACCGCCGCAGCGCCCGCGATGCGGGTGGTGCTGGTCACCATGGACAGCCACCTCGCGAGCGCCACCGAGCGCGCCAACAGCACGTTGGCCAAGTCGATGCCGGGGTTGCGCCTCAGCGTTCACGCCGCCGCCGAGTGGGGCGACGACCCGGCCGCGCTCGAGCGCTGCAAGAACGACATCGCCGAGGGCGACATCGTGATCGCGACGATGCTGTTCCTCGAAGACCACTTCCTGCCGATCCTGCCGGCCTTGCGGGCGCGCCGCGACCATTGCGATGCGATGGTGTGCGCGATGTCGGCCGCCGAGGTGACCAAGCTCACGCGCATGGGCAAGTTCGACATGGCCGCGCCCGCCACCGGCGCCATGGCCTTCCTGAAGCGCCTGCGCAACAAGCCCGAAGTGAAGAACGAAGACGGCCGCGAAGAGAGCGGCGCACGCGCCACCGCCGGCGAGAAGCAGATGAAGATGCTGCGGCGGCTGCCGAAGATCCTGCGGTTCATCCCCGGCACCGCGCAAGACGTTCGCGCGTACTTCCTGACCCTGCAATATTGGCTCGCCGGCTCCCAAGAGAACATTGCGAACATGGTCCACTTTCTGGTGGATCGCTACGCGCAAGGCGCACGCAAAGACCTGCGTGGCGTCGCCAAGACGCACGAGCCGGTCGAGTACCCGGAGATCGGCGTCTACCACCCGAAGATGGCGCATGCGAGCGCGGTCGGCACGATGGCGCGCAGCGTCGATGCGCTGCCGACCTTCGCGACCACCGGCAAGCGCGGCACGGTCGGCCTGCTGCTGATGCGCTCCTATGTGCTGGCCGGCAACGCCGACCACTACAACGGCGTGATCAC
>JANMWQ010000357.1:0-9874 GCA_031394085.1 Rhizobacter sp.
TTTTGCTGTCCGGGCTGCGCTGATAACCAACTTCAGCATCGACCTCAGATGACGAATTTCTTGGCGAGCGCATCCGGCCGCAGGTCGTCGTACTCTTCGAACGGCTGGTGGATCCACGGGCTCGTAGGCAACAGCTCGACATAGTAGTCGGGCGTGTAGCTCGAAACGCCCTTGTTCCAGATCACCGCCGAGCGCAGTTCGCTGATCGAGGGCATGCCGCGCAGCCGGTCGACCACCGCGCGCAAGGTCACGCCGGAGTCCGAGAGATCGTCGACCAACAACACGCGCCCGGCCAATTCGCCCTTGGGCATCGTGATGTACTTCGCCAGATCGAGCCGACCCTGGATCGTGCCCGCCTCGGCGCGGTAAGAGCTCGTCGACATGATCGCCAGCGGCTTGTCGAACACCCGCGAGATCACGTCGCCGGGGCGCATGCCGCCGCGCGCTAGGCACAGGATCTGGTCGAACTCCCAGCCCGAGCCGGCGATCTTCAACGCCAGCCGTTCGATGAGCATGTGGTATTCGTCCCAACTCACGTACAGGTGTTTGCCATCGTCGGTCAGCATGCGGGGTCCTTCAGGCTCGGTGCGGTTGATGTTGTGGTCGGTGAATTCGCCGCGTGCGCTTGCCGCGCTCTCACGGCGTGCGCAACCTCAGGCCTTGTACGGATGGCGCAACAGGATCGTGTGTTCGCGGTCGGGGCCGGTAGACACCATGTCGATCGGCGCACCGATCAGGCTCTGCACGCGCTCAAGATAGCGGCGTGCATTGAGCGGCAACTTGTCCCACTCGGTGACGCCGAAAGTGCTGTCGCTCCAACCCTCGAAAGTATCGTAGATGGGCTTGCAGGCGACGATGTCGTCGGCATCGAGCGGCAAGATATCGATGCGCTTGCCGTGCAGCTCGTAGCCGACGCAGACCTTGATCTCGGGCAGGCCGTCGAGCACGTCGAGCTTGGTGATGCACAGGCCCGAGATGCCGTTGATGATGACCGAGCGCTTCAACAGCGCGGCGTCGAGCCAGCCGCAGCGGCGCGGCCGGCCGGTGACGGTTCCGCGCTCCTGGCCGACAGTCGAGAGGTGGTGGCCGACCGTGCCGGGCTCGTCCATCGGCAATTCGGTCGGGAACGGCCCGCTGCCGACGCGCGTCGTGTAGGCCTTCGTGATGCCGAGGATGTAGTGCAGCAGATCGGGGCCGACGCCGGCACCGGCCGCCGCATTACCAGCCACGCAGTTGCTCGAAGTCACGTACGGGTAGGTGCCGTGGTCGATGTCGAGCAGCGTGCCCTGCGCACCTTCGAACAGGATGTTGGCGCCGTTTCGGTTCGCGTTGTGCAGGATGTAGCCCACATCGGCCATCATCGGCTTCAGCTGCTCGGCGACCTGCATCGCGTGGTCGAAGATCGGCTGGTAGTCGAGCGGCGTCGACTTCAAGTAGCCCGACAGTGCGAAGTTGTGAAGCGCCAGCAGTTCACGCAGTTTCTTCGCGAAGCGCTCCGGGTGTTTGAGGTCTTGAATCCGCAGCGCGCGGCGCGCGACCTTGTCTTCGTAGGCTGGGCCGATGCCTTTGCCGGTGGTGCCGATCTTGCCGTCGCCACTGCTTTCGCGCAGCGCTTCGCGTGCCTTGTCGACCTCGACGTGAAACGGCAGGATCAGCGGGCAGGATTCGCTGATGAAAAGCCGCGAGCGCACCTCGACGCCGATTTTCTCGAGCCGCTCGATCTCGCCGAGCAAGTGGGTCGGGTCGACGACCACGCCGTTGCCGATGTAGCAGGCCACAGCGTCGCGCATGATGCCCGAGGGGATCAATTGCAGCGCCGTCTTCACGCCCTTGATCACCAGCGTGTGACCGGCGTTGTGGCCGCCCTGGAACCGCACCACCGCCTGCGCGTGGTCGGTCAGCCAGTCGACGACCTTGCCCTTGCCTTCGTCGCCCCACTGGGTGCCGACGACGACGACGTTGTGGCCGGCGGCCTTCGCGTCGGCGCGTGTGTTCAATGCTTGCATGTCAAAGGGTCCGATGCTGAAGTTTCAAATGCGCGGCGCGAGCGAGTGAGGGCTGCGGCGGCTCAAAGCGCGCGCACGCTCCATTCACCGTTCACCAGCACGAGTTCGCGGTCGCACGCGAACTCCTGCGCTTCATGTTCGTGGCCCGGCAACACGCGCGCCACCGTTTCGCCTTGCTCGCGCAGGCTGCGCACCTTCGCGCGCAATGCCGCGCCTTCGGCCCATGGCGCACGTATCGCGGCATGCAGCGGTCGCGCCGGCGCGACAGCTGCCAGCGCCTTCAGATCGAGGCTGAACCCGACCGCCGCGCGGTTGCGTCCGAATGCAGCGCCGACCTCGTCGTATCGACCACCGCGCGCAACCGCGTCGGGCGAGCCGGCGACGAAGGCTGCGAACCGCACGCCGCTGTAGTAGCCGTTGGCGCCGATGTCGGCCAGATCGAAACCGACCTTGACCTCGGGATGCGCCTGCTCGACGCGTTGTGCGAGCCCTTGCAGGTCGTCGAGCGCGGCCTGAACCAGTGGACGATTCGGCAGTTCGCGTCGCGCAACGCTTAAAACCTCGGTGCCGCCGTACAGCCTGACGAGCGTCTGCAGCGCGCGTCGCAAGTCATCCGAGCAGCCACGCGACAGTTCGCGCAGCGCCGCAGCGTCTTTCGCTGCCAATGCCGCGTAGACCTCGTTGAGTTGCTGCGTCGGCAGCATCGCACCCGCCAGCAGCCCGCGCACGATGCGCGCATCGCCGAGGTCGAGCATCACGCCGCCGAGGCCTGCGCTGCGAAGGCAATCGAGTGCCAGATCCTGCACTTCGAGGTCGGCCTCGAGCCCACCGTGGCCGTAGATCTCGGCACCGAATTGGAGCGGTTCACGCGTCGAGTGCAGGCCTTCGGGCAGCGCGTGCAACACCGGCCCGCAATAGCAAAGGCGGGTCACGCCCACGCGATTCAGCAGGTGTGCATCGATGCGCGCGACCTGCAGCGTGGTGTCAGAGCGCAGGCCCAACGTGCGGCCGCTGAGTTGGTCGACGAGCTTGAAGGTCTTGAGGTCCGGGGTGTGACCGGGTTCGACCCCCGACAGCAGCGATTCGATGTGCTCCAGCAGCGGCGGCATCACGAGTTCGCAACCATAACTGCGAGCCACGTCGATCAGGCCGCGACGGAGTTCTTCGATGTGCCGCGCCTGCGCGGGCAGCACATCGGCAATGTGCTCGGGCAGCAGCCAAGCGGATGACATGTGGAAGCGCCGGGGGATTAAAAAGCAGATTGTACCGGCGTGATTCGCGCGGCTTGTGTGCCATCACGACAAGAAGAACCAGAGCGTCGCGACACCCGCCAACATGCTCGACAGCCCGATGAACCGGATCTGCCCGTCACTCAGCTTCATGGCCTGCTCGAACACCGCGCGCCACCGGACCGGGCTGATGAAGGGCAGCAACCCCTCGATCACGAGCATCAGCGCAAAGGCACCAAACAGAAGTTCCCAAAAACCCGGCGGGGACGCCACCGACTACTTCTTGGGAACCACCGCTGCCGGCACGCCGGGGCCGCCGCCGCGCATCGATTGGAAGAAGTCACTGCTCGGGTCGACCACCATCACATCCGACTTGTTGCGAAAGCTCGCGCGATACGCCTCGAGGCTGCGATAGAACTTGGCGAACTGCGGATCGCGCCCGAAGGCGGCGGCAAAGATCGCCGACGCCTTGGCATCGCCCTCGCCCTTGACCTTCTGGGCGTCGCGATAGGCCTCGGCGACGATCACTTCGCGCTGGCGGTCGGCATCGGCGCGGATCTTCTCGCCTTCGGCGCCGCCGGTCGAGCGCAACTCATTCGCCACCTGCTTGCGCTCAGAGGCCATGCGGCTGTAGATCGAATCGGTGATGTTGGCGACGAAGTCGACCCGCTTGATGCGCACGTCGAGTATCTCGATGCCGAACGACTTGGCTTCATCACCGAGGCGACCGCGCACGTCCTGCATGACCTTGTCGCGCCCGCTCGACAGCACTTCGCCGACGGTGCGCTTCGTCACCTCTTCGTTGAACGCTGCGTGCACGATCGGGCTCAGGCGTGTCTCGAGGCTGCGGATGTCTGAGCCGTTGTTGCGGATGAACTGGCGCGGTTCGGTGATGCGCCACTTCACGAGCCAGTCGATCACGAGGCTCTTTTTCTCGGCGGTGAAGATGGGGCGGTTCTCGGGGCTGTCCATGGTCTGGATGCGCCGATCCAGAAACACGACGTTCTGGAACGGCGGTGGCAACTTCCACTTGAGCCCCGGCTCCTGGATCACTTCCTTGATCTCACCGAGCGCGTAGACAACGGCCAGCTGCCGTTGGTCGACCACGAACAAGGTCGAAGACAGCAGCATCAGCGCCAACAGGACGGCGCCGATGATCAGGGCGATGCGGTTCATGTTCTTTCTCCCGACCGCTTCAGCGGCTTTCGCGGTCGCGGCCGCGCTGGTTGTCACGTGACCGCGCATCGGCGGCGCTGGGCGCAGGTGGCGCCTCGGTGGCGGGCGCGGCCGGCGTCACCACGGTGGGCTGGGGCGCGGTGGTCGCCTGCAGCAGCTTGTCGAGCGGCAGATACAGCAGGTTCGAGTTGTTGCGCGTGTCGACCATCACCTTGCTGACATTGCCGTAAATCGTCTGCATCGTGTCGATGTACATGCGGTCGCGGGTCACGGCCGGTGCCTTCTGGTACTCGGCGAGCACGCTATTGAAGCGCTGCGCATCGCCCTCGGCCTGCGCAACGACGCGCGACTTGTAGCCCTCGGATTCTTCCCGCAAGCGCGCCGACGTGCCTTGCGCCTTGGGGATCACATCGCTCGCGTAGGCCAGGCCTTCCTTCTTCAGACGGTCGCCGTCTTGCCCGGCCTTCAGTGTGTCTTCGAACGCGGCTTGAACCTGTTCGGGCGGCTGCACGCTCTGCACGTTGACATTGACGATGACGATGCCGGCCTTGAGCCGATCGAGCTGATCCTGCACCGACTTCGCCAGTTGCGCGGCGATCGCATCGCGCTGCTCGTACAGCACCGAGTCGATCTTGCTCTTGCCGACGATCTCGCGCACCGCCGATTCCGCGGCCAGCGTGACCGCGGCCTCGGCGTCGCGGTTCTCGAACAGGAAGTTGCGCGCGTCTTTGAGTCGGTACTGCACGGTGAACCGGATGTCGACGATGTTTTCGTCCTGCGTCAACATCGAGGAATCGCGCAAACCGGTCGCGGCGACCACCGCGTTGCGACCGACCTCGGTCGAGCGCAACTGGGTCACGTTCACGATCTCGTTCGCCTGGAACGGATACGGCATGCGCCACTGAAAACCGGCATCGGCCGTGTGGCTGTACTTGCCGAACGACGTGACGACCGCCTGCTGACCTTCTTGGACGATGAAGAACCCGCTCCCGAGCCAGATCAGGGCGACCACGCCGGCCACCAGCACAGCGCCGATGCCCGCGCTCTTCATGTCGGGCTGGAAGTTCGGTCCGCCGCCGCCGTTGTCGCCAGAGCCGTTGCCGCGCGGCGAGTTGCCGCCGCCCTTGCCGCCGAACAGGCCGCTGAGCTTGCGATTGAAATCGCGCCAAAGCTCGTCGAGGTCGGGCGGGCCGTCGCCACGGCCGTTGTTCAGCACCCAACCGGCAGCGGCTTGCCGCGTGCGCGCGCGAAGGCGCTGGAAGCGGCCTTGAGAATTCGTCTGGCTCATGGTCATGCGAGGGAGTTGTGGGTGGCCGAGCGCATCGGATGTTCGTCGTCATCGCCGTCGGCGTCGTCGTGATCTTCGTCATCGACTTGCGAAAGACGGATGTCATCTGGGGTTGCTTCGCCCCGGTTCAAGAAGCCGTCGAGCGTGCCGGCAACGGCCTCGAGCAGGATCGAGCGCAACGCCGGCATGCCTTCACCGGTGTGTGCGCTGATGAACACGCGCGGCACGCGCAGCCCGGCATTGACTTCGAGAACGTCGCGCAGTTCGCGCGGGCGTTGCGTTTCTTCGAGCTGATCGAGCTTGTTGAACACCAGCACCTGCGGGATGTCGGCCGCGCCGATCTCGGTCAGCACGCGCTGCACCTCGGCCATCTGTTCGGCCAGCACCGGGCTGGCGCAGTCGACCACGTGCAGCAGCAGATCGGCGTCGTTGGCCTCTTGCAGCGTGGCTTCGAACGCCTCGATCAATTTGTGCGGCAAATCGCGGATGAAGCCGACGGTGTCGCTGAGCGAGGCCGAGCGCGTCGAACCTTCGAGGTAGAGCTGGCGTGTGGTGGTGTCGAGCGTAGCGAACAGCTGATCGGCCGCGTAGGTCTTCGCGTTCACCAGTGCATTGAACAGCGTCGACTTGCCGGCGTTGGTGTAGCCCACCAGCGAAGCGCGGAAGGTCTGGTTGCGCTCGCGCGAGCGGCGCTGCGTGCTGCGCTGCTTCTTGACGCGTTCGAGTTGCTTCTTCACGCCCTTGATGCGCTCGCCGATCATGCGGCGGTCGAGTTCGATCTGCGCTTCGCCCGGCCCGCCGCGCATACCGATGCCGCCGGATTGGCGCTCGAGGTGGCTCCAGCGGCGCACGAGGCGCGTCGACAGGTATTGCAGCCGAGCGAGTTCGACCTGCAGCTTGCCCTCGTGGCTCTGCGCGCGTGCGCCGAAGATCTCGAGGATCAGCATCGTGCGGTCGGCCACGGCCACGCCGAGATGCTTCTCGAGGTTGCGCTGCTGCGCCGGCGACAAGGCTTGGTCGAACAACACGGCTTCGGCTTGGTGGCCGAGCACGAGCGCCTTGATCTCGTCGGCCTTGCCGGAGCCGACGAACAGCGCCGCATCGGGTGCCTTGCGCCGCGCGATGACACGCGCGACGGCCATGTCGCCAGCGGATTCAGCCAGCAAAGCGAGTTCGTCGAGCGAGGCGTCGAAGGGCTTGCCGCGGCCGAAATCAACACCCACCAGGATCGCCCGGGCGGGGCGTTGCGACCCGTTCGGGGCGATCGATTCCGTGGAACTCAAGGCGCGGGACGTCGGACCGTGTTCACGCTCAAGGCGTGGGTTCGGTCGGTTCGGCGGCGTGGAAATTCACTGCGCGGCCGGGCACGACCGTCGAGATGGCGTGCTTGTAGACCATCTGCGTCACGGTGTTGCGCAGGAGAACCACGTACTGATCGAAAGATTCGATGTGACCCTGCAATTTGATTCCGTTGACCAGATAGATCGAGACCGGAACATGCTCCTTGCGCAGCAGATTCAGGAACGGGTCTTGTAGGAGTTGCCCTTTATTGCTCACGATATTCTCCGTGATGAAGCCTCAGAAGCAATCACGTTAACACAGCGATGTCGCGGCGCAGCGAGTCTGGGGGCTTTGCCCTTTTTGGCCGCAGCAGGTCTCAGATTTTTGCGCCGAACGGATTCTTCGACGATCGCATCTCGATCCGCATCGGCGTGCCGGTGAGCTTGAAATGCTCGCGAAACCGACCTTCGAGAAAGCGCTTGTAGGTCTCGCTGATGTGATCGAGCGAGTTGCCGTGAATCACGATCAGCGGCGGGTTCATGCCGCCCTGGTGGGCGTATCGCAACTTCGGGCGGAACGCACCGGCACGCTTGGGCGCCTGGTGCTCCACGGCTTCGAGCAGCAGGCGCGTCAGCACCGGCGTCGGCATTTTCTTGATCGCCGACGCGTGGGCATCGCCGATCGCCTTCCAGACGGGTCCCAAGCCCTGGCGCTTGATCGCCGAGATGTGCAGCACCGCCGCGAACTTCAGAAACGCCAGCCGCTGCTCGATCGAGCGCTGCAGCGTTTCCTTCTGGTACGCGTCGACGGCATCCCACTTTTTGATCGCAATAACAACCGCACGGCCGCTCTCCAGGATGTAGCCGGCAATGTGCGCATCTTGATCGGTCACGCCCTGCGTCGCGTCGAGCAGCAGCAGCACGACGTTCGCATCGGCGATCGCCTGCAGCGTCTTGACGACCGAGAACTTCTCGATCGCCTCGAAGACCCGGCCCTTGCGGCGCAGCCCGGCGGTGTCGATCAGTTCGAACTTTTGACCGTGGCGCTCGAACGGCACCGTGATCGCGTCACGCGTCGTGCCCGGCTGGTCGAAGGCCACGAGTCGCTCTTCGCCGAGCCAGGTGTTGATCAGCGTCGACTTGCCGACGTTGGGCCGCCCTGCGACCGCAAGCTTGATGGGGCCACCGTCTTCGGGCGTGGCCTCTTCTTCGGTCTCGAACTCGAAGTGCGCGAGTGCCGCATCGGTCAGGCTGCGGATGCCCTGCCCGTGCGCCGCCGAAATCGGGTGCGGCTCGCCGAGACCGAGCTCGAAGAACTCGCCCAGCAATGGCGACTCCTGCATGCCCTCGGCCTTGTTGACCGCGAGGATGACCTTCTTGCCGACGGTGCGCAGGTAACGCGCGATGTCGTGGTCTTGCCCCGACACGCCCGACCGCACGTCGACAACGAAGATCACCGCATCGGCTTCGGCCACGGCCTGCCGCGTTTGCTTGGCCATCTCTTTGACGATGCCGGTCGTGCTGTCAGGCTCGAAACCGCCGGTGTCGACGACGATGAACTCGTGCTCGCCGCTGCGGCCGTCGCCGTAGTGGCGATCGCGCGTCAGGCCGGAGAAGTCGGCGACGATCGCGTCGCGGCTCTTCGTCATCCGGTTGAACAGCGTGGACTTGCCCACGTTCGGGCGTCCGACGACGGCGATCACCGGCTTCATGGGCGCGCGGCCTCTGCGCTTACTGGCGGAAGGCGAACAGGCCGCCCTTGCGCGTGACGACCAGCATCGTGCTGCCCGAGACCGCCGGCTGCACAGTGATCGCGCCGCCATCGGTCGTCGACCGCAACTGGGCGTCGCCGGTGTCGCGCGCGAGCCAGTGAACCGTGCCGTTCTCGTCGCCGAACACCGCCGATTTGTTGAAGCTCACTGGCGCGCTGAGGCCGCGGTAAAGCAGCTTGTCGCTGGTCCACGCGACATCGCCGCTGCCGGTCTTCCAGGCGTTGACGCGGTCGGAGGCGTCGCCAGCGAAGATGAACTCCGCATCGCCACCGATCGCATCGGTGCCGCCGACGTTCTTGCTCCAGACGCTGGCGCCGCGCTCGGCATCGACGCAGCCCACCGCCGCCTGAAACGACCGCGCGCACACCGTGTCGCCGAGGCGCAGCGACGGGCCGACCAGATCGGCGAGGCGCTCGATTTCGTTCGCGCCACGCGGCGAACCCACGGCCACGTCCCACTTGACGGTACCCAGCAGCGGATCGACGCCCGCCATGCGCGCGCCCTGCCCGACCACCAGCGTGTTCTTGAACGCGCTGAGCACGCCCGACTGCGCCAGGGTCAGCGGGTCGCCGGGGCGCTGCAAGGCCCAGAGCTTGCGGCCGTCGATCGCGTCGAAGGCCTGCACCGCGCGGTCGACGCCGAGCACGAACACGCGCTCGCCGGCCACCAGCGGGGCGGTCGTGACGCGCGAACCGAGCGCCTTGCGCCACTTGACCTGGCCCTGCTCCAACACCACCAGTTCGCCGTCGCGGGTGACGACCGCGGCAAAGCGGCCATCGCTGCCGACGCCGGCGCTGAGCTTGGCACCCGCACTGCCTCGCCAGACCTCGCGGCCCGTGTCGGCCTCGAGCGCCATCACCGTGCCGTCGTTGCCGGCCACGGTGAACATGCCGCGCGTCACTGCGACTGCGAGCGGAAACTGCACGCCGTCGAGGCGCTGCGTCCACGCGACGTTGGCCGTGATCTTCGGCGTCAACGCTTCGAGCGGCTGCGGCTCGGGCTTGGCTCGGCTCGCGCAACCCGCCAGTACGGCGATGGCCGCGAGCGCCGACATGGCGAGCGCGAGCCTCGAGCGGCGGCCGATCATTTCGCCACCTCGGCGGCCTGGGCAGCGTCGGTTGGC
>JANMWQ010000358.1:0-3097 GCA_031394085.1 Rhizobacter sp.
GCGCTGAAAACGCTCGCGGCCGAGCTGCAACGCCGGCAACTTTCGATCTCGTGGTGGGGCAACATCCGCTTCGAGAAATCGTTCAGCCCCGAGCTGTGCCAGCAGCTCGCCGCGAGCGGCTGCATCGCGATCTCGGGCGGGCTCGAAGTGGCCTCCGACCGGTTGCTCACACTGATGAAAAAAGGCGTGTCGGTCGAGCAAGTCGCGCGCGTGACCAAGGGGTTCTCCGACGCCGGCATCCTCGTGCACGCGTACCTGATGTATGGATTCCCGACGCAGACGGTGCAGGACACGGTCGACGCGCTCGAGTACGTGCGGCAATTGTTCGAGGCCGGTTGCATCCAGTCGGGCTTCTTCCATCGTTTCGCGTGCACGGTGCACTCGCCGGTCGGGCAGAGCCCGGCGGACTACGGCGTCACGCTGCAGCCGCTGCCAACTGTTGCACCCAACCGCGCGTTCGCGAAGAACGACATCGGTTTTATCGATCCGACCGGCACCGACCACGACGCACTCGGCATCGGGCTCAAGAAAGCGCTCTACAACTACATGCACGGCATCGGGCTCGATGAAGACGTGCGCCAGTGGTTCGATTTCGCGGTGCCGAAGACCAAGGTGGCGCGCCACCGGATCGCGCGCGCGCTGGCGGCCGTGGTTATTTGATTGCTTTCGGGCTGCATGCTTTATGGCATCATTTGATGCTCGATTCGATGCCGCCAAAAGGAAGTTTCCCATGCGCACCACTCTCACGCTCGACGACGACCTGCTCGCGAAGGCCACCAAATTGTCGGGCACGCTCGACCGAACGGCGCTGATCAGTGCCAGCCTGAAAGCCTTCATCGAGCGCGAGAGTGCGCGGCGCCTCGCCAAGCTCGGTGGCAGCCAGCCCGCGCTCGCCGTCGCACCGCGCCGTCGCGAGAAAAAGGCCGCACGTTGATCCTGGTCGACACCTCGGTGTGGGTCGACCACCTGCGTCGAGCAGACCCCGAAATGGTCGACTTGCTCGAACGCGGGCAGGTCCTGATGCACCCGTTCGTGGTCGGCGAGATCGCCTGCGGCAGCTTGTCCGACCGCGAACTCACGCTCGAGCTTTTGCAGCAACTGCCGATGGCCGCCGTGGCCGAGGCCGACGAGGCGCTGGGCTTTATCGAACTTCGCCGCCTGCACGGCCAGGGCATCGGCTACGTCGACGTGCACCTGTTGGCCAGCACGGCCCTGAATGCCGGCTCTGCGCTGTGGACCCGCGACAAGCGATTGAACGAAGCCGCCGAGGCTCTGGGCTGCGCGCACGGTTCGGGTTGAAGTCAATGGATGCCGGCCGCGGCATGCGATATCTTCGACGTGGCTTCTACAGAGGCGGGAGAGACGCACCATGATCAAAACCATCGCCATCCTGCTCGTCGTGCTGATCGTCGGCGTTCTGATTTTCGCGTCGACCAAGCCCGACACCTTCACGGTGCAGCGCTCGGCCGCGATCAAGGCGCCGGTCGAGAAGATCTTCGCGGTGATCGACGACTTTCACCGCTGGCCCGACTGGTCGCCGTGGGAGAAGCTCGACCCCGCGATCAAGCGCACGCTCGGCGGCCCGGCCAACGGCAAGGGCGCCACCTACGCGTGGGAGGGCAACGGCAAGGCCGGCGCCGGCCGCATGGAGATCATTGAATCGGCCCCTGCGAGCAAGGTCGGTATCCAGCTCGATTTCATCAAGCCGTTCGAGGGCCACAACATCGCCGAATTCACGCTGACGCCGCAGGGCGACGGCACGCAGGTGAGTTGGGTGATGCGGGGGCCGACGCCGTTCGTCTCGAAGCTGATGCAGGTGTTCATGAGCCTCGACCGGGTGATCGGCAAGGACTTCGAAGAAGGCCTTGCGAACTTGAAAGCGCTGACCGAGAAGTAAGCAAAAAGTAAGCGAAAGAGCGCGGACGATACGCTGCCCGCCGCGCCACGTTGCGTGGCAAGATCACTCAATGGGGGAAGGCTTCGGCATCGAATCGCACAGCGCACATCACAGCGGGCCGCACCGGCCGCCTGCGCGCTACCTGGTCGTGATCGACAGCGCTGGCGAGTCGCTCGCCCGAATGTTCGGCGCAACGCGCGATCAGGTCGCCGAATTCGATGCGAGCACCGAAGAAGTGGCGGCGATGACGCGTGGCCTCGTGCCCGAACGAAGCGCGGCCCGCGCCGAGTGGGATCAGGCGCTCGCTGGCCACACCGCGGCGGAACGCGCCGCCGCCGAGGTCTACACGCTCGACGTCTGAAAGCCTGAGACGTTTGCGGCGTTGCCGGGGACAGTCTAGCTTCGCGAGCCCTCACCCCAACCCTCTCCCAGCGGGAGAGGGAGCCGAATCGAAATCAGGCGCTCACACTCGCTCGACGACGATCGCGATGCCCTGCCCGACGCCGATGCACATCGTGCACAGCGCGTAGCGGCCGCCTGTTTTGTGGAGCTGGTTGACGGCGGTCGTCACCAGCCGCGCGCCGCTGGCGCCGAGCGGGTGGCCGAGCGCGATCGCGCCGCCGTTCGGGTTCACACGCGCGTCGTCGTCGGCCAGGCCGAGGTCGCGCAGCACCGCCAAGCCTTGCGCGGCGAAGGCTTCGTTGAGCTCGATCACGTCGATCTGCGCGAGCGCGAGGCCGGTGAGCTCGAGCACCTTGCGCGTGGCCGGCGCCGGACCGAAGCCCATGATGCGCGGCGCAACACCGGCGGTCGCCATGCCGACGACGCGGGCGCGCGGCGTCAAGCCGTGCTTTGCGGCGGACGATTCGCTCGCGAGCAGCAACGCGCACGCGCCGTCGTTGACGCCGGAGGCGTTGCCGGCCGTCACCGTGCCGTCGGGCCTGACCACGCCTTTGAGCTTCGCGAGGGCGTCGAGCGAGGTCGCGCGCGGGTGCTCGTCCTTCGTCACGCTGATGGCGTCGCCCTTCTTTTGCACCACGCTGACCGGTGTGATCTCGGCATCGAAGAAGCCGCTCTGCTGCGCCGCCAGCGCCTTCAGCTGCGAGGCCAGCGCCATGCGGTCTTGCGCCTCGCGTTCGATGTTGAACTCGGTCGCGACGTTCTCGGCCGTCTCGGGCATCGAATCGACGCCGTACTGCG
>JANMWQ010000366.1:0-4468 GCA_031394085.1 Rhizobacter sp.
GACAGCAGCTCCTCGTAGCCGCTCTCGCGGATCACCTGGTGCACCAGCGAGTAGATCTCTTCGACGCGCGGCTCGATCACGCCGGCCAGGGCCTGGCGGCTGAGCATGCGCGGCGCGCGGTGGCGCCAGGCCGTGGGCGGATTGAACGTGCAGCAATTGATGCGTGTGCTTCATCGCTTCTTCCGCCTCTTTAGAAATTGCCCAGGAACCAGTCTTTGGCGCGGCCGAACAGGGTCTTGACCGACCCCGCCTGCTGCGCCGCCCGCATGCCGCGCGAGCGCCCGATGCGCGCTTCTTCGAGCAAGCCCATCACCGTCGCCGAGCGCGGGTTGCTCACCATGTCGTAGAGCGCGCCGCGGTAAGTCGGCACGCCCTTGCGCACGGGTTTCAAGAAGATGTCTTCGCCCAACTCGACCATGCCCGGCATCACCGCCGCGCCGCCGGTGATCACGATGCCGCTCGACAGCAGCTCCTCGTAGCCGCTCTCGCGGATCACCTGGTGCACGAGCGAATAGATCTCTTCGATGCGCGGCTCGATCACGCCGGCGAGCGCTTGCCGGCTCAACATGCGCGGCGCGCGGTCGCCGAGGCCGGGCACTTCGAGCTGCTCGCTCGGGTCGGCAAGCAATTGCTTCGCGACACCGTACTCGACCTTGATTTCTTCCGCGTCTTTCGTCGGCGTGCGCAGCGCCATCGCGATGTCGCTGGTGATCAGGTCGCCAGCGATCGGGATGACGGCGGTGTGGCGGATCGCACCGTCGGTGAAGATCGCGACATCGGTGGTGCCGGCGCCGATGTCGACGAGCGCCACGCCCAGGTCCTTTTCGTCCTCGGTTAGCACGGCGTGGCTCGACGCGCTCGGGTTGAGCACCAGTTGGTCGACCTCCAACCCGCAGCGCCGCACGCACTTGACGATGTTCTCGGCCGCACTTTGTGCGCCGGTGACGATGTGCACCTTGACTTCGAGCCGGCCGCCGCTCATGCCGATCGGCTCCTTCACTTCGTGGCCGTCGATGACGAACTCCTGCGGCTCGACCAGCAACAGGCGCTGATCGTTCGGGATGTTGATCGCCTTGGCGGTCTCGACGACGCGCGCCACGTCGACCGGCGTCACTTCCTTGTCGCGCACGATCACCATGCCGGTGCTGTTCTGACCGCGGATGTGGCTGCCGGTGATGCCGGTGTAGACACGCGTGATCTTGCAGTCGGCCATCATCTCGGCCTCTTTCAGCGCGGCCTGAATCGACTGCACGGTCGCGTCGATGTTGACGACCACGCCGCGCTTCAAGCCGTGCGTCGGCGCACTGCCGAGGCCGGCGATGCGCAGCTCGCCATCGGGCAGCACCTCGGCGACGACCACCATGATCTTGGCGGTGCCGATGTCGAGGCCGACAACGAGATCCTTGTATTCCTTGGCCATGCGCGTTCCCTATTTCTTCTGTGTTTTGCTGGCTTCGACAGCCGTCGAAATGCCTTTGAGCCGGACTGCATAACCGTCGTTGTGCCGCAGGTCGGCGTACAACAACGGGTGCTGTGCGTACCGCGTGCGCACTTCGGGCAGCGTGGCGATGAAGCTGCGCGTGCGCGCGATGACTTCGTCGTCGCTGCCGCGGCCGAGTTCGACCTCGGCGCCGGTGTCGAGGGCGAGCCGCCACGAGCCGCGGCCGGAGAGTTCGAGCGTGTCGATGCGGGCGTCCATCGCGGCGAACTCGGGCTGCAGTCGACCGATCATCCTGAGCATCTGCGCCGAGCTGCCCTCGGGGCCGCGCAATGTCGGCAGCGCGTCGTCTTCGACATCGCCGACGTTGGCCTCGAACACCTCGCCGAAGGTGTTGACCATCTTGTCGGAGGCATCGTCGGCATTCGCCGAACCCGACCACAGCGCCGCCGGTTTGTGCTCTTCGAGCTGAACCCGCAGCCGGTTCGGCCAGACCCGCTTGAGGGTCGCCTGCCGCACCCACGGCACCGACTCGAACGCGCGCCGGCCGGCGGCCAGGTCCATCGTGAAGAAGTTGCCGGCGAGCTTGGGCGCAGCGTTGGCGCGGATCGTCAGCACGCTGTTGTGCGCGAGGTCGCCGTCGATCTTGATGGCGCGCACCGCGAACACCGGCCGGTGCGCCGCCCACAGCACCGCGACCACCACGAGCGCGCACACGCCGATGGCGCCGAGCACGAGCGCGGTCACGTTCATCAGCCGGATATCGGCCGGGATCGGGGCGGCGGGCGCGAGGCGGGCCATGGTCAGTTCAGCGGCTCGCGTCCAGCGCGGCGGTGCAAAGAATCCGCACGCACAGCGCTTCGTAGCTGATGCCCGCGGCGGCGGCCGATTTGGGTACCAGCGAATGCGAGGTCATCCCCGGCGACGTGTTCATCTCGAGCAGGAACGGCTTGCGGTCGCTCGCGCGAATCATCAAATCGGCGCGGCCCCAGCCGCGGCAGCCGAGCGTGCGGTAGGCCTGCACGACGATGCGCTGAATCTCGCGCTCTTCGGCTTCGGGCAGGCCGCTCGGCACGCGGTAGTCGACCACGTCGGTGAAGTACTTGTTCTGGTAGTCGTAGGCGCCTTCGGGTGCAACGATCTTCACGACCGGCAGCGCGCGTGCGTGCTCACCCGAGCCGAGCACCGGGCAGGTCACCTCTTCGCCGTCGATGAACTCTTCGCAGAGCACATCGGCGTCGTACTGCGTGGCCAGTTCGACAGCGGCCTGCATGCCCGAGTAGCCGACGACCTTGGTGATGCCGATCGACGAACCTTCGCGCGGCGGCTTCACGATCAGCGGCAGGCCGATCTCGTCGGGCACCGCCATCACACGTTCGCGACCTCGTCCTTCGGGCGCGAGCCACACGTAGCGCGGCGTCGGCAGGCCCTCGGCGATCCACACGCGCTTGGTCATCACCTTGTCCATCGCGATCGCCGAGGCCATCACGCCCGAGCCGGTGTACGGGATGCCGAGCAATTCGAGTGCGCCTTGCACGGTGCCGTCTTCGCCGTGGCGGCCATGCAGCGCGATGAAGCAGCGGTCGAAGCCTTCGCGCTTCAACTCGACCAGCTCGCGCTCGGCCGGGTCGAAAGCGTGCGCGTCGACGCCTTGCGAGCGCAGCGCGGCGAGCACGCCGTTGCCCGACATCAGCGAGATCTCGCGCTCGGCCGAGGTGCCGCCCACGAGCACAGCGACCTTTCCAAGGTCAGGCACCGCGACCTTGCCGAGGGTCTTCACATCGATCGTCATGCTGCCCCCTTGCCGTTCAACAGTTCAACGACCTGGGCAGGAACGTGGCCGATCGAGCCGGCGCCCATCGAGATCACCACGTCGGCGTCACGCACCTGATCGACGATCGTTTGCGGCATGTCGGCGATCTCGTCGACAAAGACCGGGTCGACCTTGCCGGCGACGCGCAGTGCGCGCGTCAGCGCCCGGCCGTCGGCCGCGACGATCGGCGCTTCGCCGGCGGCGTACACCTCGGCCAGCAGCACCAGATCGGCGGTGCCGATGACCTTGACGAAATCCTCGAAGCAATCGCGCGTGCGGGTGTAGCGGTGCGGCTGGAACGCGAGCACCAAGCGGCGGCCAGGGAACGCACCCCGTGCGGCGGCGAGCGTGGCGGCCATCTCGACCGGGTGGTGGCCATAGTCGTCGATCAGCGTGAAGGTGCCGCCGTCGGTTCGACCGGCAACCACGGGCTGTTCGCCGTAGCGCTGGAAACGCCGGTCGACGCCGTTGAACTCGGCCAGGCCCTTGACGACCGGCGCATCGGGCAGCTCCAGCTCGGTCGCCACCGCGATCGCCGCCAGCGCGTTCAGCACGTTGTGGTCGCCGGGCAGGTTCAGCGTGACGCTCAAGTCGGGCATGCGCACACCGTTGCGGCGCTGCACCGTGAACTGCATCGTGCCGGCGCGGGCTTGCACATCGACCGCGCGCACCATCGCGTCGGCACCGAAACCGTAGGTGACGACCGGGCGCGAGATCATCGGCATGACCCCACGCACGCCGGCGTCGTCACTGCACAGAATCGCCGCGCCGTAGAACGGCATGCGGTGGATGAACTCGACGAAGGCCGACTTCAGCTTCGCGAAGTCGTGGCCGTAGGTGTCCATGTGGTCGGTGTCGATGTTGGTCACCACGGCCATCACCGGCAGCAGGTTCAGGAACGATGCATCGGACTCGTCGGCCTCGACGACGATGTAGTCGCCCAGCCCGAGGCGCGAGTTCGCGCCGGCCGCGTTCAGGCGCCCGCCGATCACGAAGGTCGGGTCCAGGCCCGCCTCGGCGAGCACGCTGGTGACGAGCGAGGTCGTCGTCGTCTTGCCGTGCGTGCCGGCGATCGCGATGCCCGACTTCAGCCGCATCAGCTCGGCCAGCATCACCGCGCGCGGCACGACCGGCACGCGCTTGGCGCGGGCGGCAACGACCTCGGGGTTGCTCGCACCGACCGCCGTCGACGTGACGACCGCTTCGGCGCCGGCGAT
>JANMWQ010000406.1:0-7232 GCA_031394085.1 Rhizobacter sp.
TGCCGGCACTGGCGCTGCTCGATGCCGTTGCGCGACTGCAGCATGGCGTGCTCGGCGACGCTCAATCGCACCAACAAGACAGCTTCGAAAACGGTCTGCTCGACTGCCCGCACTATTCCCGACCGGAAGTGCTGGGCTCAGGCGATGACGAGCAGCCTGTTCCCGCGGTGCTGCTGTCGGGTCACCATGCCGACATCGCCCGCTGGCGTCGCGAGCAGTCGCTCGCGTTCACGGCGAGCCGACGCCCGGATTTGCTCGCGGCGGCGCGCGTAGCTGGGCGGCTGACCCCGACTGACGAGATGTACCTCGCGAGCCTTGTGCAATAATCTGAGGCTGTCCGATCCTCTGCCCCGCAGAAGCACCGAGCCGGTTGATTCTTATCAGCGGCCTCACCGCTTCACCCAACACCATCAACGCGCGCAGGCAAGATCATTTAGGAGTTATGCATGGACCTGATCCAGACCCTCGAGCACGAGGAAATCGCTCGGCTCAACAAGACCATTCCGCCGTTCGCGCCGGGTGACACCGTGATTGTCAGCGTCAAGGTCGTCGAGGGCACGCGCAAGCGGGTCCAGGCGTTCGAAGGCGTCGTCATCGCCAAGCGCAACCGCAGCCTGAACTCCAGCTTCATCGTGCGCAAGATCTCGAGTGGCGAAGGCGTGGAACGCACGTTTCAGCTCTACAGCCCGCTGATCGCGTCGATCGAAGTCAAGCGCCGCGGCGATGTGCGCCGTGCCAAGCTGTACTACCTGCGCAGCCGCTCGGGCAAGTCGGCTCGGATCAAAGAGAAATTGGGCTGAGTGCCCCGAGGCAGATCGCTGCCTTGAACCGCAGGCCGCCTCGTCAAGGCGGCTTTTTTCTTTGCAGACCTCTGTCACCATGGCTATTGGTTTCGACCCGCAAGCGTTGCCCATCACCGGCATCGACGATCACCTTCCGGCGTTGACTGCCGAGGCGTTGCGTTCGGCCGCCGTGCGCCAGCGCTTTCTGGTGCCGCCGGTCTGGGCGCCCGAGGTCAAGCACGAGCCGCGCTTCAACGACCGCTTGCCGACCCACGCGTCGGTGCTGGTCGCACTCGTCGAACGCGAAGAACTGACCGTGCTGCTGACCCAGCGCACCGAGCACCTGAACGATCACCCCGGGCAGGTCAGCTTCGCCGGCGGGCGCGTCGAGCCGACCGATGTCGATGCCGCCGCGACCGCGCTGCGCGAGGCGCAGGAAGAGATCGGCCTCGAAGCAATGTTCGTCGACGTGCTGGGCGCGATGCCGACTTACACCACCGGCAGCGGTTTCATCGTCACGCCGATCGTCGCGCTGGTTCGACCCGGCTTCGCGGTCGTGGCCGACCCGTTCGAGGTGGCCGACGTGTTCGAGGTGCCGCTGACCTTCCTGATGAACCCGGCCAACCATCGCCGCCACGCGGTCGAGATGAACGGTGCGCAGCGCGAGTTTCTGTCGATGCCCTACGACGGCATCGACGCGCAAGGCCGACCGCGCCGCTATTTCATCTGGGGCGCGACCGCGGCGATGCTGCGCAATCTCTATCGATTTCTCGCGGCTTGAGTACCGGCATGCGTCGGTATCATCGACCGGCATGAGTTTCTTCGCCGTTCTGTTCGCGCTGCTGATCGAGCAACTCAAACCGCTGCCGCGCGGCAACGTGGTGCACGACTCGTTGACCGGCTGGATGCACTGGACCGGCCGCAACTTCGACGCTGGGCGCGATCATCACGCCTGGGTGGTGTGGGGCATCACCTGCGTGATTCCTGCGTTGATCGCGTGGGGCATTCACTTCGGTCTCGCGCATGTCAATGTGCTGCTCGCGCTGGCTTGGAACGTCGCCGTGCTGTACTTGACGCTCGGCTTTCGCCAGTTCAGCCACTACTTCACCGACATCCGCGACGCGCTCGATCGCCGTGACGAAACCGAGGCGCGCCGCCTGCTCTCGGAGTGGCGCCATCTGGACGCGAGCGAGTTGCCGCGCACCGAGTTGTTGCGCCATGTGATCGAGCATTCGCTGCTCGCCGCGCACCGCCATGTGTTCGGTGTGTTCTTCTGGTTCGTGCTGCTGTCGTCGTTCGGCCTTGGGCCGGCGGGTGCAGTGCTGTACCGCATGGCCGAGTTGGCGAGTCGGTACTGGGCGTTCAAGAGCCGCACCATCGATGCGCCGGTGAACGATCGTTTGTTGAACTTGTCGCAACGCCTTTTCAACCTTCTCGATTTCGTGCCCGCACGGATGACCGCGTTCGGCTTCGCGGTGGTCGGCAACTTCGAGGAGGCGATCACGGTCTGGCGCCGCGACGCCGGGCTCTGGAAGCACCCGAACGAAGGGATCATCCTGGCCGCTGCCTCGGGCGCCGTGGGCGTGCAACTGGGCGGAAGTGCGGCGCCTGGCGTGACCCCCGATCGCTCGCAGACCTTCGAGGCCGGCGTCTTGCCTGAAACGGTGGTGGCCGAGGGCTCGACGCCAGGGTTGCTGCCGGTCATCGGCCACCTGCGCAGCGTCGTCGGGCTGGTCTGGCGATCGGTGGTGTTGTGGATGCTGCTGCTCGCGCTGCTGTCGCTCGCCAATCTGGTGGGCTGACGCAACTAACGTCTGTCGACGAGCTCGCTCAGAATTTCGCCATAAATCCGGTACCTCGATTCGCTGATCTCGCCGCGTGCCAGCGCCGCACGCACGCCGCAGCCGGGCTCGTGCAGGTGCGTGCAGTTGTAAAAGCGGCAGGCTGACGCGTGCGCGCGCAGGTCGGGCATCAGCGAGGGCAGCTGGTTCGCGTCGATCTGGCGCAGGCCGAACTCCTGGAAACCGGGCGAATCGATCAGCGCGCTGCGGCGCTGGCTGCCGTCGACGCTCTGGTCGATCCAGTACCACCGCGTGCTCGTCGTCGTGTGCCTGCCCGAGTTGAGCGCCTGCGAAATCTCGCCGACCTGCGCCTTCGCTTCAGGCGCGAGCAGGTTGATCAGCGTGCTCTTGCCGGTACCACTGGGGCCGAGCACCAGCGTGGCCTTGCCGTCGAGCAACGGATTCAGGATCGCGCGGGCTTCGTCTTGTCGGGTCTTCAGCGCGAGCTCGACCACGTCGATGCCCATTGCCACATACGGCCGCAAGCGCACGCGCGCCGCCGCGATCACCGGCAGGTCGGCCTTGTTCAGCACGATGCGCGCCGGGATGCCGGCGCTCTCGGCGGCGATCAGCGCGCGCGCCAGTTGCGATTCACTGAAGACCGGCTCGCCCGCGACCAGCACCATGATCTGGTCGAGGTTGGCGGCGAACGACTTGGTCTTCCACTCGTCCTGGCGGAACAGCAGGTTGCGGCGCGGCTCGACTTGCTCGATCACACCTTCGTCGCCCGACACCTGCCAGCGCACGCGGTCGCCGACGACGCAATCACCGCTCTTGCCACGCCCTTTGCCGCGCGAATGGCACTGGATGCGCGTGCCCTCCGGTGTTTCGACGATGCAGTGGCGGCCATGCGCGGCGACCACGAGGGCGAGATCGAGCGCAGCGAACTTGCTCAAGCCACGAACGCGATCAGTGCATCGGCCTTGGCCGCGCAGATGAAGTCGTTGATCGAGATACCGCCGACCGAGTGGGTGTCGAAGCGCACGAGGCAACGGTTGTAGCTGACCGCGAGGTCAGGGTGGTGGTCTTCGGTGTTGCAGATCCAGGCCAGCGCGTTGACGAACGCGATCGTCTCGTAGAAGTTTTTGAAGCCGAAGCTCTTTTCGATCGCGCCCTGGGTCAAGTGCCAGCCGCTGACTTGCGCAAGGTGGTCGCGGATCACCCCCTCGCTCATCGCGTGGCCGGCGCCGAGCGCTTGGCATTTCTGGTGCAGCAGGTTGGTCATGGCGCTTCAGGCCGGTTGCAGTGAAGAATCCGCATGAGCCAGCGCGGCGAGCCGCTCCGACGCCGGCGGATGCGAATAGTAAAAACGAACATACAGCGGGTCGGGCGTCAGTGTCGCGGCGTTGTCTTGGTGCAGCTTCAGCAGCGCGACCGACAGATCATGGCCGCTGGACTGCTGGCACGCGTAGGCATCGGCCTCGAACTCGTGCTTGCGCGACAGCCTTGCGAACAGAGGTGAGACGAAGAAGCCGAACACTGGCGTGACGAGCAGGAACAGCAGCAGCGCGATTGCATCGTTCGGCGCGCCCAGCGAAGGTCGCACGCCCAGGCCGGCGTAGAACCAGGTCTGCGTCGAGAGCCAGCCGAGCAGCGCGAATCCGAACAGGCTGATCGCGAACATCGCGATGAGGCGTTTGATCACGTGCCGGTGTTTGAAATGGCCGAGCTCGTGGGCGAGCACGGCTTCGACTTCACCCGGCGTCAGTTTGCTGAGCAGCGTGTCGAAGAACACCACGCGCTTCGAGGCGCCGAAACCGGTGAAGTACGCGTTCGCGTGCGCAGAACGTTTGCTGCCGTCCATCACGAACAGGCCCTTGGCTGCGAACCCGCAGCGCGCCATCAGCGCCTGCACGCGCGCCTTCAACGACTCGTCGGAGAGCGGCTCGAACTTGTTGAACAGGGGCGCGATCACGGTCGGGTACAGCACCAGCACGCCCGCGTTGAAAAGCACCCAGGCGCCCCAGGCCCACAACCACCACAGGCCGCCGGTCGCGCCCATGATCCACAGCATCAGCGCGGCGATCGGCAGGCCGATCAGCGCGCCGACGAGCGCGCCCTTGAGCGTGTCGGCGAGGTAAAGCGCCCAAGTCATCCGGTTGAAGCCGAAACGCTGCTCGATGCGGAAGGTGCGGTAGAGCTCGAAGGGCAGATCGAGCAGGCTGCCGATGAGCGCGAAGCAGGTCAGCAGCGCCAGCTGATAAGCCATCGAACCGTAGCGCGGCTGGACCCCATCGCGCACTGCCGTGTTGAGTGTGTCGATGCCGCCGAGCAGCGTCCAGCCCAGCAGCACGACCGCGCCGAACGCCATGGTGATCAGGCCGAACCGGCCCTTCGCGAGCGTGTAGTCGGCGGCGCGATGGTGCGCGTCCAGCGTGACCGTGGCGGCAAAGGGCGCCGGCACGGCGCCGCGATGCGCGGCCACATGCCGCATCTGCCGCGTCGCGAGCCAGAACTTGGCGAGCAACGAGGCGAGCAGGGCGGCCGCGAACACGAGGGTGAGCGTCAGGGGAGAAGCGGTGGCTTGCATGAACCGAAGTGTAGGGTCTGCGAAAATCCTGCGAAGGAGAACCCGCATGACCCCAACCACCTTGTCCCGCGCCGACCACAACCTGATCTGGATCGATCTGGAGATGACTGGCCTGCACCCTGAGACCGACCGCATCATCGAGATCGCCGTGATCGTCACCGATGCACATCTGAACCTTCGGGCCGAAGGGCCGGTGTTCGCGATTCACCAGAGCGACGCTGCGCTCGACGCGATGGACGCATGGAACAAGGGCACGCACGGCAAGAGCGGCTTGACCGATCGCGTGAAGGCGTCGACGGTCGACGAGGCGCAGGCCGAGGCGCAGGTGATCGAGTTCCTGAAGCAGTACGTGCCAAAAGGCAAATCGCCGATGTGCGGCAACAGCATCTGCCAGGACCGGCGCTTTCTCGCGAAGACGATGCCGAAGCTGGAAGACTTCTTCCACTACCGCAACCTCGACGTGAGCACGTTGAAGGAACTCGCCAAGCGCTGGAAGCCCGAGATCCTGGTCGGCTTCAAGAAAGCGCAGGCGCACACCGCGCTCGCCGACATCACCGAGTCGATCGACGAGCTGATCTACTACCGCGAGCATCTGCTGGCCAAGTGACCGACCCCTCGGTATCAACCCCTCGGTAAGGCTTGCGGGAAAACCCCAGCCGGCATAGAATTCGGGCTCGCTGCAAACGAGCTTTTGCCACCGCAGCGTTTCGTTCATCCCCTCTGACCTCATCGAGTCTTCGCCCGTTGCATCCGCAGCGAGCTCTGTTCGAACCCAAGCGGCCTGCCAGCGCTTCCCGGGAATGGTTGGCGGCGATGCCGTCGCTTTGACTGTTCCCGAGATCCAGCGCCACCCCTTCGGCGCTGATTCGGACCTTCTCCCCAGCGACTTTTTGGTCACCACATGGCGTGGTGACTGGTGCGCTTTTGCATGCTTTTCGCTCACAAGGCGGCATGCGCTCGCGCCATGTTTGAAGAAGAGAGCAAGACCATGAGTTTCGAAACATTGGGCCTGAACGAAGCCCTGACAAAAGCCGTTACGGCCTCCGGTTATGAAGCTGCTACCGAAGTGCAGACCCAGGCGATCCCGCCGGCGCTCGCCGGCACCGACCTGATGGTTTCGGCCAGCACCGGCAGTGGCAAGTCAGCGTTCATCCTGCCGGCGCTGCAACGCGTGCTGGCCTCGCGCGCCGACACCACCACCAAGCGCGAACGCGGCGTGATCTACGGCCCGCGCATCCTGGTGCTGTGCCCGACCCGCGAACTCGCGATGCAGGTCGCCAAGGCCGCCACGATCTATGGCCGCTTCGTGCAGGGCCTGCGCGTCGCGACGGTCGTCGGCGGTGTGCCGTACCCGGCGCAGATCGCCGCGCTGCGCGGCCCGCTCGACATCCTGATCTCCACCCCCGGCCGCCTGCTCGACCACCTTCAGACCGGCAAGTGCGTGCTCGACAACGTCGAGATGCTGGTGCTCGACGAAGCCGACCGCATGCTCGACATGGGTTTCATCGACGACATCAACACGATCGCCGACGCCATTCCCGCGGCGCGCCAGACCGTGATGTTCAGCGCCACGTTCGCTGGCCACGTGGGCCGCCTCGCACAGAACCTGCTGCGCGACCCGAAGCGCATCGACGTGTCGTCGCACACCGACACGCACGAGAACATCGAACAGCGCCTGCACTGGGCCGACAACGTGAACCACAAAAACGCGCTGCTCGACCACATCCTGACCCAGAAAGACATGGAACAGGCGCTGGTGTTCACGAGCACGCAGCGTGATGCCGACTGGCTCGCCGACCGCCTGGCCGACATGGGCCACCACGTGGCCTCGCTGCATGGCGGCCACCCGCAAGGTCGCCGCAACCGCGTGCTGCAGGGGCTGCGCAACCAGCAGCTGAAGATCCTGATCGCGACCGACGTGGCCGCGCGCGGCATCGACGTGCCGACCATCAGCCATGTCATCAACTACGGCCTGCCGATGAAGGCCGAAGACTACGTGCACCGCATCGGCCGCACCGGCCGCGCCGGCCGCAATGGCCTGGCGATCACGCTGGGCGAGCGCATGGACGTGGGCATGAT
>JANMWQ010000439.1:0-4913 GCA_031394085.1 Rhizobacter sp.
CCGAACACCGTGAGCGGCAGGCCGCGCTTTTCGAACTCGCGCAGGATGCGCCACGCGCCGGCGCGCGAGCCGTATTCGTACATCGACTCCATCGACAAATGCCGCGTCTCGAAAGCCTGCGCGCCGATGATCTCCGACAGAAAGGTTTCCGACGACGGATCGCCGTGCAGCACGCAGTTCTCGCCGCCTTCTTCGTAGTTCAAGACGAACTGCACCGCGACGCGCGCGTTGCCCGGCCAATTCGCCTGGGGCGGATTGCGGCCGTAGCCGATCAAATCGCGCGGATAGTCCTTCGTCATCATCGTCGTGGTCCTCGCGTTGGGTTCGGGCTACGGCCCGCCCGGCAACAGCACCGAACCGAGATCGGGCGCGCGCGGGTCGAGCCGCAGGTTGCGCTCGACATTGTGCAAGTGCGCCTCCATCAGCTTGACGGCGGCGCGCGCATCGCGCCGGGCCAGCGCATCGACGATCGCCACGTGCTCGGCCGCCGAATGCTCGGCCGAGTGCGCCGACTGGTACATCAGCGCGATCAGCGAGCAGCGCGAGACCAGGTCGCTGAGCAGGCGCGCCAGCACCGCGTTGCCCAGCATCTGCGCGATCACGACATGAAAGTCGGCCAGCAGCCGGGTGCGGCCCGATACATCGGTGCGCTTCAATGCCTCGGCCTCGGCCTTCAGGTGCGCGCGCAGCTCGGCGATTTGTGAATCGCTGAGCTCGGTGGCAGCGCGCTTGATCATCGCGGCCTCCAGCATGTTGCGGGTCTCGAACACCTGCTTCGCCTCTTCGATGCCCGGCTCGGCCACGCGCGCGCCGCGCGCCGGCTCGAGCGTGATCAGGTGGTCGCGGCTGAGCTGCATCAGCGCCTGGCGCACGAGGGTGCGCGAGACCTTGAAGATGTCGGCGATTTTTTGCTCGGCGAGCTTGGTGCCCGGCATCAACCGGCGCTCGACGATCGCGGTGGTGATCGAATCGGCGATGCGCTGCGTGAGGTTCTCGCTCGTCGCGGAATCGACCACGCGCACGCTGTTCGCCTTCGCGGTGCGCATGACTTGCAGCTTCGGTGCGTGGGAGGCCATGGAAAGGTGCGTGAAGGGTCGATGAGACTTGCTTTGCGAATCAAAGTGTATACACTTTTGACTTCGCATCAAGCAGTTTCTTGTTCACGTCGCGAGGATCAATTCATGAGCAAGCTCACCACCCACGTGCTCGACACCGCCAACGGCTGCCCGGCCGCCGGCATGGCCGTCGGCCTCTATCGGCTCGACCGGGGCGTGCCCACGCTGATCAAGCAGATCACGCTGAACCACGATGGCCGTGCCGACCGCCCGTTGCTGGAAGGCGCGGCCTTCGTGCCGGGCCGCTACCGCCTGGTGTTCGGCGTTGCGGCCTACTTTCGCGCGCTCGGGGCGAAGCTCGACGAACCCGCGTTCCTCGACGAGGTGCCGCTCGACTTCGGCCTCGCGACGATCGGTGCGCACTACCACGTGCCACTGCTCGCGAGCCCGTTCGCGTACTCCACCTACCGCGGCAGCTGAGCCGTGGCCGCACCGACTGTATACAGTTTGGTAAGCGATGGCGCGCTCGGCGGCGCCTCGGCCTGCTTCTTGCAAAACCGTTTCAATTTCTAAAAACCACGGGGATTCACGGCGAATGGAAGCGTACCTTTTTGATTGGGCGAACTTGCTGCTGCGCTGGGCGCACATCATCACCGGCATCGCCTGGATCGGCGCCTCCTTCTATTTCGTTTCGCTCGACAACAGCCTGACCCCACCGAAGGACCAACAAGACGCCGACAAGGGCGTCGGCGGTGAGCAGTGGGGCGTGCATGGCGGCGGCTTCTACCACCACCAGAAGTATCCGGTCTCGCCCGGCTATGTGCCCGCTCAATTGCACTGGTCGATGTGGGAGAGCTACGCCACCTGGCTTACCGGCTTCGCGCTGTTCACGGTGCTCTACCTCTACAACGCCAGCACCTTCCTGATCGACAAGACAGTGTTCGACTGGTCGCCCACTGCGGCCGTCAGTACCGCGCTCGCGTTCTTCGTCGCGTTCTGGGTGCTGTACGACACGATCTGCCGCACGCTCGGCCGCGGCAAGCACGGCGACTTGATCGTCGGCCTGTGCGTGTTCGCTCTGATCGTGTTCGCGTCGTGGTTGTCGTGCCATCTGTTTGCTGGGCGCGCGGCGTTTTTGCTGGTCGGCGCGATGGTCGCGACCACGATGAGCGGCAACGTCTTCTTCTGGATCATCCCGGGCCAGCGCACCGTCGTCGCATCGATCAAGGCCGGTACACCGGTCGACCCGGTGCACGGCCAGCGCGGCAAGCAGCGCAGTGTGCACAACACCTTCTTCACATTGCCGGTGCTGTTCTCGATGATGAGCAACCACTACGGCTTCACCTACGGCGCGAAATACAACTGGGTCGTGCTGGTAGCGATCATGGTGGCCGGTGCGTTGATCCGCCTGTCGTTCGCTTTGCGGCACAAGGCGCTGGCCTTCGGCCAGCCGGTGCCGTGGCGGTACGCGGTCGTCGGCACGCTGCTGCTCGCGGTCACGATCTTCGCAGTCGCGCCGCCGCCGCCGCCGCCGGTCGTTGCCGCCGCACCGGCCAGCTTCGCCGAAGTGCAGGCCGTCGTCACGCAGCGCTGCACGATGTGCCATGGCGAGGCGATGCAGAGCAAGAACGTGCGCCTCGATTCGACCGGCGAGATCGCGAAGCACGCGCAGGCCATCTACCAGCAGACCGTGGTGCTCAAGATCATGCCGATGAACAACGCGACCCGGATCACCGACGCCGAGCGCGCGCTGATCGGGCGCTGGTTCATGGCCGGCGCGCAGACGAAGTAGTTCATTCCACCGACCCACCGACCCACCGACCCACCGACCCAACGGTAGCGCCCCTGATCTTGATCTCGAAGTTTCGATCGCCCCCATGACCACCCTGCTGATCAAAAACGCGCAGCTGCTCGTCACGATGGACGCGCAGCGCCGCGAGATCGCAGGCGGCGGCGTGTTCGTGCGCGACAACGTGATCGAGGCCGTTGGCCCCACGAGCGAGCTGCCCGCCACGGCCGACGACGTGATCGACGCCCGCGACCAGATCGTCATCCCCGGCCTCGTCAACACGCACCACCACATGTTCCAGACGCTGACTCGCGCGATGGCGCAAGACAACGAGCTGTTCGGCTGGCTGCGGCGCTTGTACCCGCTGTGGGCGAACCTGACGCCTGCGATGGTGAAGGTCTCGACCCAGACCGCGATGGCCGAGCTGCTGCTGTCGGGCTGCACGACGAGCAGCGACCACCTGTACGTCTACCCCAATGGCGTGACGCTCGAAGACAGCATCGAAGGCGCGCACGAGATCGGCATGCGCTTTCATGCGGCGCGCGGCTCGATGAGCGTGGGCGAATCGAAGGGCGGGTTGCCGCCCGACCGGTTGGTCGAAGACGAAGCGGTGATCCTGAAAGAAACGCAGCGCTTGATCGAGCGCTGGCACGACCCGGCGCGCTTCTCGATGCGCCGCATCGTGGTGGCGCCGTGCTCGCCGTTTTCGGTCAGCCGCGAGCTGATGCGTGACTCGGCGCTGCTCGCTCGCAGCTTCGGTGAGGCCCATGGCGTTTCGCTGCACACCCACCTCGCCGAGAACGACTTCGATGTCGCCTACACGCGCGAGAAATTCGGCTGCACGCCGGCCGAGTACGTCGAGCAAGTCGGCTGGGTCGGGCCCGACGTGTGGTGCGCGCACTGCGTCAAGCTCGACGCGCACGGCATCGCGCTGTTCGCGCGCACCGGCACCGGCGTGGCGCATTGCGCGTGCTCGAACATGCGGCTCGCCTCGGGCATCGCGCCGGTCCGTGCGATGCGCGACGCGGGCGTGCGCGTCGGCCTCGGCGTCGACGGCGCCGCGTCGAACGACGCCGGCCACATGCTCGGTGAAGTGCGCATGGCGGTGCTGCTGCAGCGCGTTGCCCACGGGCCGGCGCAGGGCCCGTCAGCGATGGGCGCGCGCGAGATGCTCGAGATCGCCACGCTCGGCGGCGCCAAGGTGCTGGGCCGCGACGACATCGGCGCGCTCGCCGTCGGCATGGCGGCCGACATCGTTACCGTGCCGCTCGACAGCGTTGCCACCGCCGGAGCGCTGCACGACCCGCTCGCCGCGCTCGTGTTCTGCCAGATCCCGCGCATCGCGCACGCCGTCGTCAACGGCCGCGTCGTCGTGCGTGACGGCGAGTTGACGACGCTGGAGTTGCCCAAGCTCGTCGAGCGGCACAACGCGCTGGCCAGCAAGCTGATCAGAACTGCAGGAACGTGACGCCGACGCCGATGCTGGTCTGGCGGAAGTTGTAGTCGGTCAGCGTTTCGCCGTAGCCGCTGAAACCCTGCACGAACCAGCGCAGGCCGTTCGGCTGGTCCTTGAAGATCGGGTAAGTCCATTCGGCTTGCACCGCGCCGTAACTCACGTTGCGCAGCGATGTGCGGTAGAGCAACGAGGCGGTCTGCAGGCCGTGCGCCCAGGTCAGCTGGAACTCGCCGCGGCCGCGGAAGCTCACCAGATCGGGGTTGTTGTCGGTCTCGAGCTTCTCGTTCAAGCGCTGGTTGTAGCGCGCCGTGAACGACCAGTCGCCGCGCTCGAAGCCGGCGCCGAGGTAGACGCGGTTCCAGCTGCGCGAGAGCGGGTCGGACTGCCCGTTCGACTGGTGCGCCAGCGCCAATTGTGTGTAATGCCATTGCCATCCGAACGGCAACTCACGCAGGCCTTTCGCGGTAGGCAGCACGTAGATCAGCTCGGGCTGGTAGTCGGTGTTGCGAAACGGCTTCGAGTCGGTGCCGTTATAGATCTGCCACATCGCATGCTGCGTGAACGCGCCCCACAGGTCACCGCCGATCAGCGGCAGGTCTTGCGCGAACTTGGT
>JANMWQ010000449.1:0-1541 GCA_031394085.1 Rhizobacter sp.
GGCCGGCGTGCGCAGCCAGCGCAGGCTCTCGCGCAGCGCGTCGACGATCTCCTTGCGGTAGATCGTCAGGATGGTGCTCAACAGACGCGTCATGCAGCGGCTCCCTGCGCTCGTTCCTCGGCGAACGCGAGCTTCACGAACGCCTCCTCGAAGTCTTCTTCGTGCGTTTGCGCGAGCAGCTCGGGCACCGTGCCGGTCGCCACCGTGCGGCCGTGCGCGACGACGACGACGCTGTCACACAGCCGCTCGACCTCTTGCATGATGTGGGTCGAAAACACGATGCACTTCGCGCCGCCGGCCGGCGTGCGCAGCCAGCGCAGGCTCTCGCGCAGCGCGCGCGTGGCGAGCACGTCGAGGCCGTTGGTCGGCTCGTCGAGCACGATGTTGGCCGGGTCGTGCACCAGCGCGCGGGCCAGCGCCGTCTTCATGCGCTCGCCCTGGCTGAAGCCCTCGGTGCGGCGGTCGAGCAGGGCGCGCATGTCGAACATGTCGGCCAGCGCCTCGGCGCGCGCGTTCGCAGCGTCGTGCGCCATGCCCTGCAGTCGGCCGTAGTAGACGATGTTCTCGCGCGCCGTCAGCCGTGGGTACAGGCCGCGCGCGTCAGAGAGAACGCCCATGCGTGCGAGCGCTTCGCGCGGGCGAGCGCTCACATCGATGCCGTCGACGCTGATCCGGCCGGCGTCCGCCGGGATCAACGCAGCAAGGATCCGCAGCGTCGTCGTCTTGCCCGCGCCGTTGGGCCCGAGCAGGCCGGTGATGTGGCCGTCGGGCGCGTGCAGGTTCACGTCCTTCACGGCCTGCACGATGCGCGGCGGGCTGCGCTTGAGCGAGAGCGCAGATGTGAGTTTCTTGCCACCGACCGGTGCGCTGAACGATTTGGCGAGGTGCTCGATGCGGATCATCTGGCGGCGCCCTTCGCATCGCCGTTGGCCAGGTCGATCGGCCGGAACACGCCGGGCCGCGGGATCGCCTTCAGGCAACTCGCGTCGACGGCGGTCGCCGCCTGGTCGTCGGCGGCATCGATGAAGCGGTACAGCACATCGCGCGCGCAGCCGATGCCGAGCACGCTGTGGCCGGCGTTCGGCACGACGACGAGTTGCGCCGCCGGCCCGAGCGCCTTCGCGACGCGCTCGGCATGGCGCGGCGGTGTCGCCGGGTCGAGCCCACCGCTGAGCAGCAGCGCCGGCGTGCGCGATGGCGGAATCGAATAGAACGCTTGCGGCACCGCGCCGCGCGGCCACTCGGTGCAGACGCGCTGGTAGATCGTCGCCTGCGTGTTGCCGAAGTCGGCGCCGGGCCGGTCGGTTGCGCCGGACATCAGTGGCGCGTCTTCGGCGCAGACGACCGAGAAGTGCATGCCCATCGACAGCCGCAGCCCGCGCCGCGAGCCGAGCAGCGACCCCATGCCGACGAGGCCTTCGTACCGCCCGGCAGCGGCTTCGGTGATGGCGGCGGGCAGGGCCGCGGCCATCGCGGGGTTGTAGAGCGCGCCGCGCACGGCGGTGAGCACCATGTCGCGGGTCAGCGTGAAGCGCTCGGGC
>JANMWQ010000462.1:0-1875 GCA_031394085.1 Rhizobacter sp.
GTTGGAGTCGAGGTCGACCATATTGCCGGCCTCTTTCGCGGCCTGCGTGCCGGTGTTCATCGCGACCGCCACATCGGCCTGCGCCAGCGCCGGCGCGTCATTGGTGCCGTCGCCGGTCATCGCGACCATCCGGCCTTCGCTCTGGTACTCGCGAATGAGCTTGAGCTTGGCCTCGGGCGTGGCTTCGGCGAGGAAGTCGTCGACGCCGGCCTCGGCTGCGATCGCTGCCGCCGTGAGCTTGTTGTCGCCGGTGATCATGATGGTCTTGATGCCCATGCGGCGCAGCTCGGCAAAGCGCTCCTTGATACCGCCCTTGACGATGTCTTTCAACTCGACGACGCCCAAAGCCTTGTTGCCGTCGGCCACCACCAGCGGCGTGCTGCCGCGGCGCGAGACATCGTCGGCAGCGGCCTGAACGTCGGCCGGCCAGGTGCCGCCGAGCGACTCGACATGCTTGCGGATCGCCTCGCCCGCACCCTTGCGCACGCTGCGCGCCACGCCGTCGACCGTGAGGTCGATGCCGCTCATGCGCGTCTGCGCGGTGAACGGCACGAAGCTCGCGTTCAGGCTCGCCATCTCACGCTCGCGCAGGTTGAACTTCTGCTTCGCGAGCACGACGATGCTGCGGCCTTCGGGCGTCTCGTCGGCCAACGACGCGAGCTGCGCCGCGTCGGCCAGCGCTTGGTCGGTCACGCCCTTGGCGGGCATGAAGGCCGAGGCTTGGCGGTTGCCGAGCGTGATCGTGCCGGTCTTGTCCATCAGCAGCACATCGACGTCGCCAGCAGCCTCGACCGCGCGGCCCGAGGTCGCGATCACGTTGGCCTGCATCATGCGGCTCATGCCGGCCACGCCGATCGCCGAGAGCAGCGCGCCGATGGTCGTCGGGATCAGGCACACGAGCAGTGCGATCAAGGTCGTGATCGTCACGGCCGAGCCCACCTTGGCGGCATCGACACTGAAGATCGACATCGGCAGCAGCGTGACGACGACGACCAGGAAGACGATCGTCAGTGCGACCAGCAGGATGTTGAGCGCGATCTCGTTCGGCGTCTTCTGGCGCTTGGCGCCTTCGACCATCGCGATCATGCGGTCGACGAACGATTCGCCCGGGTTCACGCCGATGCGCACGACCAGCCAGTCCGACAACACACGCGTGCCGCCGGTGACGGAGGAAAAGTCGCCGCCCGATTCGCGGATCACAGGCGCCGATTCGCCGGTGATCGCACTCTCGTCGACCGAGGCCACGCCTTCGATCACCTCGCCGTCGAGCGGGATCGTGTCACCGGTCTCGACCAGCACGACCGCGCCCTTGCGCAGCTCGTCGGTCGGCACCGGAATCCACGACGAACCGTGTTTCGGCTCCTGCAATTTCTTGCCGATGACCTTGCGCTTCATGCCGCGCAGCGACGCGGCCTGCGCCTTGCTGCGGCCCTCGGCCATCGCTTCGGCGAAGTTCGCGAACAGCACGGTGAACCAAAGCCACAACGCCACCACGCCGACGAAGACGGCGTTCGCCGTCCCATCGAGGATGAAGCCGGCTGGCGCTTCACCCTGACCGCCGAGCGCCTGGAGCCACAGGATCGTCGTGATGATGCTGCCGATGTAGACGACGAACATCACCGGGTTGCGCCACTGCACGTGCGGGCTCAGCTTGCCGAACGCCGAGACGATCGCCGGCTTGATCAGCGCCGGGTCGAGCAGGGAAAAAGATGGGGTCGTGGCCATGGGATAGTTACTCGAAGAGGCTGATGAATCGGCTCACTTGCCGGACCACAACATGAAATGCTCGACCACAGGCCCTAGCGCGAGCGCGGGCACGTAGTTCAGCAGGCCGACGAGCAGCACCGAGCCGAGCAGCAGCACGACGAACAGCGG
>JANMWQ010000481.1:0-4715 GCA_031394085.1 Rhizobacter sp.
TGATCCGCGACATCGTGCTAATGAAGCTCAACGCCGTCGGCCTGCGCGGCGCGGCCACGCTGCGCATCTCCGAGATCTCGGGCGGCATGGGCCGGCGCGTGGCGCTCGCTCGGGCGATGGCGCTCGACCCCGAGGTGCTGCTCTACGACGAGCCGTTCACCGGGCTCGATCCGATCGCGATGGGCGTCACCGCGAACCTGATCCGCAAGCTCAACGACGTGACCGGCGCGACCTCGCTGGTGGTCTCGCACGACGTGCACGAGTGCTTCGCGATCTGCGACTACGCCTACATCATGGCCGCACCCGGCGTCGTGATCGCGCACGGCCGGCCCGACGAGCTCAATGCCAGCGATGACCCGCAGGTGCGCCAGTTCTTGCGCGGCGAGCCCGACGGCCCGGTGCCCTTTCACTACCCCGCGCCGCCGTTCGCGCAAGACCTCGGCCTGGGCGGGACCAACGCATGAGCTGGGTCGCCGCGATCGGCCGATACGTGATCGAGTGCCTTCGCGCGCTCGGCCACCACGCGTTCTTCTTCTGGGAGTTGCTGCGCACGCTGCCCACCTCGTTGAGGCGGCCGTACTTCGCGCTGGTGCAGGTGCATGCACTCGGCAACCTCTCGCTGCTGGTGATCCTGTCGTCCGGCCTCGCGGTCGGCTTCGTGCTGGCGCTGCAGAGCTACTACGCGCTGGTCACCTACGGCGCAGCCGATTCGGTCGGGCTGCTGGTCAACCTGTCTCTGGTGCGCGAGCTCGGGCCGGTCATCACCGCGCTGCTGTTCGCTGGCCGTGCCGGCACGTCGCTCACCGCCGAGATCGGGTTGATGAAGGCCGGCGAACAACTCGCGGCGATGGAGCTGATGGCGGTCGACCCCAAGAGCCGCGTGCTCGCGCCGCGCTTCATCGGCGGCGTGATCGCGATGCCGATCCTGGCGCTGCTGTTCTCCGCGGTCGGCATTCTCGGCGCCTACATCGTCGGCGTGCAGCTGATCGGGCTCGACCCGGGCAACTTCTGGTCGGCGATGGAAAGCGGCGTCGACGTGCGTCGCGACCTCGGCAACGGCATCATCAAGAGCATCGTGTTCGGCGTGATCTGCAGCTTCGTCGCGGTCTATCAAGGCTATGAAGCGAAGGCCACGCCCGAAGGCGTGGCGCGCGCGACCACGCGCACGGTGGTGGTCTCGTCGCTGAGCGTTTTGGCGATGGACTTCCTGCTCACTGCGTTGATGTTTTCGACGCGCTGAGCCGGCATGACAAAAGACCAAGGGAAAGAAGAATCATGAACAAAAAAGGCACCGAAATGTTGGTCGGCTTCTTCGTGTTGCTGGGGTTCACCGCACTGGTGTTCCTCTCGCTGAAGGCCGCCAACCTGAGCAGCTTCACCGGCGGCGAAACCTACGCGCTGACGGCGAAATTCGACAACATCGGCGGTCTGAAAGTGCGGTCACCGGTGCGCAGCGCAGGCGTCACGGTCGGCCGGGTCACCGCGATCGCGCTCGACCCCAAGACCTACCAAGGCGTCGTAACGCTCGACATGCAGAAATCGGTGCTGTTCCCGGCCGACTCGTCGGCCCGCATCCTCACCTCCGGCCTGCTCGGCGACCAATACGTCGGCCTGGAAGCCGGGGGCGACGAGAAGAATTTCGGCGCTGGCGATACCATCAAGCAAACCCAATCAGCGATCGTTCTCGAGAGTCTGATCAGCCAGTTTCTGTTCAGCAAGGCGGCCGATGCCGGCGCGACGCCCGCACCCGCCTCCACGCCCGCACCGCCCGCCAATGGAGCCAAGAAGTGACGCCCACCCTCGACATGCGCAGTTTTGTCACGCGAGCGCTGCTCGCCCTGATGGTCGGCGCGTTGCTCGCCCTCGGCGGCTGCGCCAGCACGCAGAACTTCGCCACCGAAGCGCGCGGCGGCCCCGGCGCGCGGCTCGACCCGTGGGAGAACTGGAACCGCAAGGTCTTCGCATTCAACGAAGGCCTCGACGAGAACGTGCTGAAGCCGGTGGCCACAGGCTACGCCAAGGTCGTGCCGCAGTTCGTGCGGCGCAGTGTCGACAACTTCTTCGCAAACGCCGCAGATGGCTGGTCGGCAATCAACAACGTGCTGCAAGGCAAGCCGGAGCCGGCCTTCAGCGACGTCGTCCGTTTCACCACCAACACCGTGTTCGGCTTCCTGGGCATTCTCGACATCGCCAGCGAGTTCGGCCTACCGCACTACTACGAAGACTTCGGCCAGACGCTCGGACGCTGGGGCTTCGGCGCCGGCGCCTACATCGTCTGGCCGTTGATCGGCCCCTCGACCGTGCGCGAGACGATCGCGCTGCCGCTCGATCGCCTGGCATCACCGTCGGTCTACATCAACAACGGCGGCTACCAATTCGGCATCGTCGGGCTGCAAATCATCAACACCCGCGCGAGGTTTCTGGGGGCCAGCCAGGTGATCGACGACATCGCGCTCGACAAGTACTCGTTCATCCGCGATGCGTACCTGCAGCGCCGCCGCAGCCTGGTGTTCGACGGCGATGCGCCCGATGTGCCCGATCCGTCGTTGCCCGCCGACACGCCCGCTTCGGGTGCCGCCGCATCCGACCCGATCTACGCCCCGGCGCCTCCGACGGGCGCGGCTTCGGCACCGGTGAAGCCGTGAACCGCAGGCGGCCTTCGCGCGTTGAAGAGCCCGGGCGACGCTGAACCAATTGGCAGGTGCGGGCTCCGATATGCTGTCCCCAGACAACGAACAAGGAAACAACATGTTGCTTAAACGAATGATCCCGTGGCTAGCGGCCGCCGTGCTGAGCGTGAGCTCCGCCGTCGCCCACGCCCAGGCCGGCAAAGCACCCGACGCGCTGATCAAGGAAGTTTCGACCGACGTCCTCGAAACCCTGAAGGCCGACAAGTCGTACAAACAGGGCGACCTGCAGAAGATCATCGCGCTCGTCGACAACAAGGTGATGCCGCATGTCGACTTCCAGCGGATGACCGCGTCGGCCGTCGGTCGCTACTGGCGCCAGGCCACAGCCGAACAGCAAAAGGGCCTGCAAGACCAGTTCAAACTGCTGCTCGTGCGCACCTATTCCGGCGCGCTCGCGCAGGTGCAGGACCAGACCGTCGAGCTCAAGCCGATGCGCGGCGCCGCGACCGACGCCGAGGTCGTCGTGAAGACCGAGATCAAGGGCCGTGGCGACCCAGTGCAGCTCGACTACCGGCTCGAGCAAACGCCCGGCGGCTGGAAGATCTACGACGTCAACGTGCTCGGCGTCTGGCTGGTGGAGAACTACCGCAACAGCTTCTCGCAAGAGATCAGCGCCGGCGGCATCGATGGCTTGATCGCCAAGCTGGTGGCGCGCAACAAATCAGCGAGCGCGCCCAAGAGCTGATCGCAAAGATGTTGTTGCTGCCCGCCACCGTCACCGCCAAAGAGGCCAAAGACACGCTGCGCCTGCTGCTGCAGGCGATGAAGGGCGAGCCGCAAGCCAAGGTGCTGGTCGACGCCTCGAACCTGCATCAGTTCGACTCGGCCGCGCTGGCGGTGCTGCTCGAATGCCAGCGCGCCGCCGATGCCTGGGGCAAGTCGTTCGCGCTGCGCAACGCACCGCCGAAACTGGTGGCGCTGGCGCGGCTCTACGGAGTCGATGTCTTGCTGATGCCCGAATCAGCCGGCAGCCTGCAAGCGGCGACCGCGTGACCGCGCCCACTCGATCACGCGCCAGCCCAGCAGCAACGCGATGATCACGGCATAGACCGACACCTCGGCGTAGTTGCTTTTGGCCGAGCGCATCCAGAAAAAGTGCAGCAGCCCGAGCAGCACGACCGCGTAGACGGCGCGGTGCAGGACTTGCCAACGCGCTGGCCCGAACGCCTTGATCGCGCGGTTGAACGAGGTCGCGGCGAGCGGCGCCATCAACAGCAGCGCGCTCGTGCCGACCAGAATGAACGGGCGCTTGACGATGTCGCGAGCGATGTCGTTGAGCACGAAACCCATGTCGAGCCCGCTATAGCAGAGAAAGTGCACGCAACCGTAGAAGAACGTGAACAGCCCCAGCATGCGGCGAAAGCGCGCGAGCATCGGCTGCTTCAGCACCTTGCGCAGCGGCGTGACGGCGAGCGTGATGCACAGGAATCGCAAGGTCCAGTCACCGGTGGCACGGATCAGTGTTTCAGCGGGGTTCGCGCCGAGCACGTTGGTGCCCATCACGCTGAGCACCGCCCCGCGCAGCAGCCACGCGAACGGCAACAGGCACAGCACGAACAGAAACACCTTCGCGGCGGGCCGGAGCAAAAACGGCTTCGGGCGCGTGACCCATGGCCGGGCCGGCCGGGCGTTGGCCAACATGCCTAGAAGTTCTTTTTCAGGTCCATGCCGGTGTAGAGCGACGCGACCTGCGGCCCGTAGCCGTTGAACATCAGCGTCGGCCGCTTCTTCGCGAAGATGCCGTCTTCGCCGATTCGACGCTCGGTCGCCTGGCTCCAGCGCGGGTGATCGACCTCGGGGTTCACGTTCGAGTAGAAGCCGTATTCGCTGCTCGCGCTCTTGACCCAACTCGTTGCAGGTTGCTTCTCTACGAAGCGGATCTTCACGATCGACTTGCCGCTCTTGAAGCCGTACTTCCACGGCACCACGGCACGCACCGGTGCCCCGCTCTGATTCGGCAGCACCTCGCCGTACAGGCCGAACGCCAGCAGCGCCAGCGGGTTCATCGCCTCGTCCATGCGCAGG
>JANMWQ010000524.1:0-4533 GCA_031394085.1 Rhizobacter sp.
GCCTCGGGCGTGGTGGCGCCGTTCGCACCCGGCATGCTCGGCGCGAAGGGTTCGATTTATGTGACGCGCCAGACGCTGTTCACGCACATCGCGACGCGCGAGTCGACCCAGGCGATGGCCGATGAGCTGTTCGCGGTCGTCACCAGCGGCAAGGTGACGATCCACATCGCGCAGCGCTATGCGCTGGCCGAGGTGGCACAGGCGCACCGCGATCTGGAGGCGCGCAAGACGACCGGCTGCAGTGTGCTGATCCCCTGAGCAATTGACGACGTGACCGCGGTCAGCGACCGCGGCGAACCCGCAGCAACTCGTCGAAGATCAACAACGCCGCGCCGATCGTGATCGCACTGTCGGCGATGTTGAACGACGGGAATGCTGTGCTGCGCCAGTGCAGCTGGATGAAGTCGACCACCGAGCCGTGCAGCAGCCGATCGATCACGTTGCCGACGGCGCCGCCGAGAATCAGCGCCAGCGCCCAGCCAAAGAGGCGCTGGCCGCCGTGACGCGCGAGCATCCACACGATGAAGACGATGGCGACGAGCGCCAGGCCGATGAAGAACCAGCGCTGCCAGCCCGACGACGCGTGCAGGAACGAGAACGCCGCGCCGGTGTTGCGCCAGTGCACGATGTTGAAGAAGGCGGTGACGGTGTGGCTGTCGCCGATCGCCATCGTCTTCAGGATCATCGTCTTCGTGACCTGGTCGAGCAGGATCACGATCGCGGCGATGCCGAGCCAGGGGATCAGGGAGGTGGAGGATTGTCGCGATGCCATGTGTTCAGGAGATACCGAGTCGCTCGCGCCACTTCGAGGGGTATTGCGAGGTGTGGATGACGACGAACTCGTCGTCGAATGTGCAGAGAATTTCAAACGGGAACCGCCGGACGGGGGCGCGTCGAAACGGGCCGAAGGCGACGCGAAATCTGTCGGGCGAGCGGTGCGCCTGTGCCGTTGCCACCTGAACCGCGAGCTTGAACGCTTGGCCCAACCCCCGCTGCTGAGACTCGTACCAGCGATGCCCCGCTCGCAGGTCCGCGCCGGCCTCCGGCGTGAAGACGAGCTTACGCGTCACGCCTCGTCCAGACCGCGAACGACCTCCTCCCAACTCAGCCCCGACGCAGGGTTGGCGTCGAAGCGCGCTTTGCGCTCATGCGCTTCCTTCACGACCCACTCGGGGATGGGCAGATCGGCTTCGCGTGGCATCAGGCTGTCCCAGAGGTCTTCGACCAGTTGAAGCCGTTCGGTCGGCGGAAGCTTGAAGATTTCGGCGAACTCGGGATGCATGGCCATGGTGGATTCCTGCTTAACTCACGCCACTGTACGGAGTTCTTCGGCGCCAGCCAAATTGCTCACGCAGCGACCACAAATCGTCGGGTGTGCCGGGTCGGCGCCCACATCGTCGCGGTAGTGCCAGCAGCGGTCGCACTTGGTCGATGTCGATGGGGTGACTTCGACATGCAGCTCGGTCGCGGTCGAAAGCAGCGCCTTCGACGTGATCGTAACGAAGCGCAGGTCTTCGCCGAGCGAGGCGAGCAAGGCGTGGTCGGCTTCGTTCGCCCCGATCGTGAGGTTCGCCTGCAGCGACGAGCCCACCTGGCCCGCCGTGCGCACCGCCTCGATCTCCTTGTTCGCGAGATCCCTGATTGCACGGATGCGCGCCCACTTCGCGAGCAGCTCGTCATTGCCCCAGGCGCTCGTGTCGCTGTAGGTCTCGGTGAAGATCGAGACCGACTGGTCAGGCGCGAAGAGCTTCCACGCCTCTTCGGCCGTAAAGCTCAGGAACGGCGCCATCCAGCGCAGCATCGCGTGCGTGATGTGCCACAGCGCGGTCTGCGCCGAGCGGCGCGCGAGGCTCTTCGGTGCGGTCGTGTAGAGGCGATCTTTCAGCACGTCGAGGTAGAACGCGCCGAGGTCTTCGCTGCAGAACACCTGCAGTTTTGCGACAACCGGGTGGAACTCGTAGACCTCGTAGTGCGCGAGCACCTCGCTCTGAAACTTCGCCGCGCGGGCGAGCGCCCAGCGGTCGATCTCGAGCATCTCGGCGAGTGGCACGGCATCGCGGGCCGCGTCGAAATCGCTGGTGTTCGCGAGCAGGAAGCGCAGCGTGTTGCGGATGCGGCGGTACGAATCGACGACGCGGTCGAGGATCTTCTCGTCGATGCCCAGATCGCCGGAGTAATCAGTCGCCGCGCACCACAGGCGGATGATTTCCGCGCCGCGCTTTTGCACCGAGTCTTGCAGCGAGATGTAGTTGCCCACGCTCTTGCTCATCTTGCGGCCCGAGCCGTCGACCGTGAAGCCGTGCGTCAACAGGCCACGGTACGGCGCGTGGTCTTCCATCGCGCAGGCGATCAGCAGCGAAGAGTGGAACCAGCCGCGGTGCTGGTCGTGGCCTTCGACGTAGAGGTCGGCTTCTTCCCGGTCGCTGGTGGCGCCCGGGTGACTGCCGACTTTCTCGTTGAGCACGTGAAAGAAAGTGGAGCCCGAATCGAACCAGACATCGAGGATGTCGTTGCTCTTGGTGTACTGCGGCGCTTCGGCACCGAGCACGTCATCAGCCGTCAACTTCGACCACGCTTCGACGCCGCCCTGCTGCACGATCTCGGCCGCACGGTCGATCAGCGCCATCGTGTCGGGGTGCAGCTCGCCGGTTTCCTTGTGCAGGAAGAACGGCAGCGGCACGCCCCAGTTGCGCTGGCGGCTGATGCACCAGTCGGGCCGGTTCGCGATCATGTCGTGCAGGCGCGCCTTGCCGTTCTCGGGGTAGAAGGTCGTCTCTTCGATCGCGGCGAGCGCGGTCTCGCGCAGGGTCTTGGCGGGTTGCTCTGTCGCGAACACGCCGGTGCTGCCCGGCCCAGCCGCGTCCATCCGCACGAACCACTGCGCCGCGGCGCGGTAGATCACCGGCGTCTTGTGGCGCCAGCAGTGCGGGTAGCTGTGCAGCAGCGTAGCGGTAGCGAACAGCCGCCCCGCCTCCCGCAGCGCATCGGCGACCAGCGGTGCGGCCTTCCAGATGTTCAGGCCACCGAACAGCGGCAGGCTCGCCTCGTAGCGGCCATCGCCCTGCACCGGGTTCAGGATGTCGTCGAGCGCGAGGCCGTGCGCGCGGCAGGAGTTGAAGTCTTCGATGCCGTAGGCCGGCGACGAGTGGACGATGCCGGTGCCGTCGTCGTCGGTCGCGTAGTCGGCGGCGTAGACCGGGGCGACGCAGTCGTAGCCCGGATCGACGTGCGCGAGCGGGTGCCTGAAGTTCAAGCCTTCGAGCTTGGCGCCGGTGGTCGTCGCGAGCACCGTGCCTTCGAGGTCGTAGCGCGTCAGGCACTTCTGCACCAGCGCGCTGGCGAGCACGAGCAGGCCGCGCGAGGTGTCGACGAGCGAATATTCGATGGCAGGCCCGACGTTCAGCGCCTGGTTCGCCGGGATGGTCCACGCGGTTGTGGTCCAGATGACGATGAATGCGTCTTTCGCCAGCGATGGCAAGCCGAACGCGGCCGCGAGCTTGGCCGGCTCGGCCGACAGGAAGCCCACGTCGACCGTCTGCGACTTCTTGTCGGCGTACTCGATCTCGAACTCGGCCAGCGACGAGCCGCAGTCGAAGCACCAGTACACGGGTTTGAGGCCGCGGTAGACGAAGCCACGCTCGACGATCTTCTTCAGCGCGCGGATCTCGTTCGCTTCATTGCCGAAGTCCATCGTGCGGTACGGGTGCTCCCAGTCGCCGAGCACGCCCACGCGCTTGAAGTCGGCCATCTGCTGCGCGATCTGCTCGGTGGCGTAGGCGCGGCTCTTGGCCTGTACTTCGGCACGGTCGAGCTTGCGGCCGAAGGTCTTTTCGATCTGGTTCTCGATCGGCAGGCCGTGGCAGTCCCAGCCTGGCGTGTAGCGGGCGTCGAAGCCGGCGAGCTGGCGCGCCTTGACGATCATGTCTTTCAGGATCTTGTTGGCCGCGTGGCCCACGTGCAGCGTGCCGTTGGCATACGGCGGGCCATCGTGCAGCACGAACAGCAGTGCACCAACGCGTGCGTCGCGCAGCTTTTTGTAGATGCCTTCGTCGCCCCAGGCCTTGACCCAGCCCGGCTCGCGCTTGGGCAGGTCGCCGCGCATCGGGAAGGGCGTGTCGGGCAGGTTCAGCGTGGCTCGGTAGTCGGTCTTGGTGTCTGTGGACATGGTGAAACTCGGTGTGCTCGTTCGCGCGCCCGCTGGGGCGCTGCCGGAAGGGTTGAAGCCGCGCGGGCGCAGGGCCGTCGCGTTCGGAACCAGGCTCGGAGGGAGCCCGTCAAATAATTCGGTCGCGGCTGGTCTGGCGGTTTTCGGCGGCGTGGGCGCTCGTGTGTGAGGCCAACCAGGTGCGCGCATCGACCACGTCTTTCTCGATCGCGGCGGTGAGTGCCGGAAGCCCGTCGTAGCGGGCTTCGTCGCGAAGTTTGTGCATCAATTCCACCTGCACGAGTTTACCGTAGCCACCGTTGGCGCCGAGCGATGCGGGCCAGTCGAGCACGTAGGTTTCGAGCAGCACGCGGCCGCTGTCGTCGACG